>JAQVHD010000003.1:0-21661 GCA_028696375.1 Minisyncoccota bacterium | reverse complement strand
TTGACACTTGAAGGAGGTTGACCCTAGTACGAGAGGACCGGGTTGAACGAACCTCTGGTGTACCGGCTTTTCCACCAGGAGAATTGTCGGGTAGCTATGTTCGGTCGGGATAAGCGCTGAAAGCATCTAAGCGCGAAGCCCATCCTAAGATTAGGTGTCATTTCACCCCCTAGAAGATGACTAGGTCCGACGCAAGTCGGGATTCCAATTCGAAAGAGTTGGAATTGATAGGCGTCAGGTGTAAGATTCGTAAGAATTTGAGCCGAGACGTACTAATCGGGTGATTCGTCCCGATAAAAAATGCTTCATTAAAATAGATTTGTAATCAAAGATTTCTCGGTGATTTAGCTCGACGTGAACCACCTCTTCCCATTCCGAACAGAGAAGTGAAAGCGTCGGGCGCCAATGGTACTCACCCGAACACGGTGGGGAGAGTAAGCTTCGCCGAGAATTCTTTGGTTGCAAATAAAAAAACCTCTTTATTAAAGAGGTTTTTTTAATGATTCATATTCTTTTTTTTCGAAGTATTCGGAAAGAGCTTGAGGGTTGTGTGTTCGAAAGGCCATCAGATATTCGTCTTTTTCTTTAACTGGAATAATAAAAGGGGGTTTTTCAAAATACCAAAGGAGATAGAGAAGCAGAGCTCTGTTGACTAACCCATTGCATGTGGCAAATGGGTTAATTATTCCAAAATGATAATGGAAATTGCTAATCAGTTCTAAATCGATTGTTTCCCGCTGTTTAGAAAATAATAGCTGATGTTTGTTTACAATATTAAGTAATTTCTTCATTTTTTCAGGAATAAGAGTTGCAGGAGCGCCAACAAGACTTCCAAAAAGATCTTTGCATTCGTCATAAACCCCTCCTTTATCCGGATTGAGCTTTCGATTCCAATAGCCAACCTCATTAAAAATTAATTTGTGGACGAATTTGATATCATCTTCAATAATAAACTCTTTTTTTCTTCCAGCCTTATTTTCTAAATAGATAATTGCTCCAACATGCCCTGTTGTTTTATTATTTTCTAGATCTTTTCGAATTTGATCTTTATTTGAGTTTAACCCTTCTATTAATTCAGATTCATAAATAAAATTTGTTAAAAATTCGGATCGTTCCATATTATTTTCCTCCTTTATAATTTTTTTAAAGAGCGAAGACTGATTTATTTTATATTGCTATATACATTATATCACTTTGATTAATTCAAAAAAGCAATAGGCAACATAAAGAACAAGAAGAAAAATAGCTTCTCTTTTGGATAATTTTTTATCAGTTTGAGAAAAAATGAAGTAAAAGACTAATGCTATAAGTAAAAAGAATCGTGCCAAAGCAATTGAGGAAAGATCATTAATGACAATGGGTTGAATAAGCGAAACCATCCCAATAACTAAAGTTGCAGGAAAAATTATAGACCCCATCAAATTTCCCAAAACCATCCAAGATTCTCCTTTACGGGCCGAATTGATGGAGAAATAAATTTCAGGCAAGGCATTAGCTAGTCCTGTGATTAAAAGCCCGACTAGGATTAAAGAGATGTTGAGTTGAACAGAAAGTGATTGTGCGGCAAAAATAATTCCTTGAGTAGTAATGAAAATAACGAATATTAGCCCTAAAATAATAAAAATATCTTTGATAAAATCTTTGAACTGGAGAATCATTTTAGAAGGTTTTTCTATTTGTTCTGGGGGAATAAGTTTTTGAAACCGTTCTTTTTTAGAAAAAAGCCAAAAAGCATAAACAGCAAAACCCAAAATGAGAATGAGTCCATCTCCTCTAGAAATTTTACCATCAATGGCTAAAATCAGTGGTAAAATAGCGGCAATAAAAGTAAAAATAGAACTTGTCTGAACGGTGCGGCTTTCGGTAGAAATTTCTTTATTTTTGCTAAATAAAACGCCTAGCGATACAGCTAGGGTAAGAGCTATAAAATTATTACCTAAAATATCACCAAATGAGAGCTGAGGAATCTGATTAATGGCCGAATTAATACCTAAAAAGAAATTAGGCAAAGACGAAGCTAATGCCATGATAAAAAAGGCGAGAACAAACTCGCGAATATTCAAAAAAGAAGAAACTCTAATAATAATTTTAACCAAAGTTTCACAAGAAATGTACAAAATAATAGAGGCAATTATAAAGATAAAAAAATAAGGCCAAACCATATCTTTATTTTAACAAAAAATTTTGATCAATGAAGTGGATAATTTTTGTGATACTCTTACATTATAGCTGAATTTTGGTTATAATAAAAAAGTTGAAAGGTCGAATATTGAAAGATATGTAAATTTATGCGACAAATAGAAATTGTTTCAAAATTTATTAAAAATTTTATCTGGTCAATGGTTTTGGAGGGTATTCTTATTATTTTAACAGCTATTTTAATTCTTGTTTATCCCCAGCTTCTGAATATTCTTGTTTCTTGCATTTTAATTATTTCAGGTATTATTTGTTTTGTAGTAGCCGCTCGCGCTCATAAATATTCAACAATAAAGATTGAATTATAGAAAATAATTAATAAATTTAAAAATAGCGATATCCCAATCGCTATTTTTTATTAACAAAACGAAAAGAGAAGAAACTCGCTTTATTTGCAGGAAAGCGGAAGGGGTGGGATTCGAACCCACGAGGCGCCTTAACAGCGCCAAGGTTTAGCAAACCTTTGCCTTAAACCACTCGGCCACCCTTCCTGATTAAACATTTTGATTATAACAAATGAAGAAATTTTTGCAAATTGTCGGATCCCAATTTATAATGGTTATATGATAGAATATAATACCGAGGCTATTGTTTTAGATAAACAAACTATTAACGAAACGGATGCCCAGGTTGTGCTTTATACTGAAAGACTCGGAAAGATAGAATTAATTGCTAAAGGAGCTAAAAAAATTACCGCTAAATTAAACAGTCATTTAGAAATTCTAAATTTAATAGAAACCACTATTGTTACAGTTAATAATAAACATATCACCAGCGCTTTAACTGTTGATAATTTTTTAAATATTCGAAATCAGGAATTATTACTTGAAAACGCCTTAAAAATGATAAAGTTTTTTAATCAAGTTATTATTGCTGCTGAAAAAGATGAATTTTTATGGCAGTCGTTAAAACATTATTTTAGTGAATTAAACAAGATAACCGCAGCTAATGAAGAAAATTTGATTTTAACGCACTTAGTTAATATTAATTTTTTAATAAAATTAGAGACGGCGTTAGGATTAATGCCTGCCGTTGAGGAACAGCAGCAATATTTTAATCAGCCTACGATAAAATTAATACAATTACTTGCCGAAAGAAATCCTCAAGAGGCGATGCAATTAGTCAGCCTGTCAGAATTTAAAAAAATAGATTATAATAAGATTGAAGAGGATCTAAAAGAAAAAATGGTTTTATAAAATTATGGCTTTAAATGATATTGAAAAACAACTTTATAATATGAAGGAGGGTAATCCCCTTGAAGAAGAAGAGTTTCCTGAACAGGCATTTCCTCCTACGGGCGAAGAAGAACCTCAAAAAGAAGTGCCACGGTACTATCCCAAAGAGACGAAAGAACGGCCGCCAATTAATTTTTATCAAAAAAACAAAAAATCAAATACCATTCTTTATATCGTTATTGCTGTCCTTTTTGCTGGTTTGGTGATTGAAGGATATTTTTTAGCACAAAAAGTTTCTACTCAAAAAACAGGCATTCAATTGGATATTAAAGCTCAGGAAAATATTCTTCTGGGAGAAGCTTTTGATTTGGAAGTCAGCTATAAAAATGATTCGGCAAATTTATTACAAGATGCAATTTTACTGATCGAATTGCCTGATAATATTCAAGTTCTTGGCAGTGATAATCCTACTAAATTATTAAAAAGAGATCTGGGCAATCTAGGAACTGGAACTGCCAATATTGAAAAGTATACCCTTGTAGCGATGGGGACACCTAATCGTATTGCCAACATCAAAGCAATACTTCAATACAGTATAGTTGGCTTTACCGGACGATTTGAAAAAACACAAAACCAGACTATTACTGTCGGAGGGCCGATCATTGATTTTAATATCTCGGTTCCGCAAAAAATTGTTAGTGGAGAAGAATTTAGTTTCAATGTTAATTTAATTAATAATTCAACTAAACCACTTTCCAATTTGCGTATTCAGTTATTTTATCCTTTGGGTTTTAATTATACTGGGGCGAGTATCGAGCCTGTTGAAGGGAATAATATGTGGATATGGGGCACTTTAAATCCTCAAGAAACGCAGGAGATTACAATTCGAGGCACTATTATAGGCGAAGCCGGCAGTTTTTATGAGATAGGAGTTAATGTTAATTTAATTTCGGAAAGTCAGCTTATTGCTTTAGATAAAAAGACGGCAATGGTAAGTATTCTTAAATCTCCGCTTAATTTAAGTATCTATGTGAATAATTCAAAAGATTATATTGCCAAAAACGCGGAAGCACTGGAATACCGAATCGATTACGAAAACAATACTGATATTGCTTTAAGCGAGGTGGTTATCAAAGCAGATCTGGAAGGGCAAATGTTTAATTTAGCCAGTCTTTCAACCAATGGCTATTTTGACTCTTTAAAGAAACAGATTATTTGGAATGCCGGCAATACACCTCAATTAAAACTACTAAACAAAGGCGATAAAGGATCAGTAAGTTTTAAAATTTATACAGCGGGGGATTATCCAGCCCGAAGTTTTAATGATAAAAATCTTTATTTAAAGGTTAAAGCTTCTATTGAATCGCCCAGCGTCCCCCCTAATAGTAGTTTAAAAAGCACTATGGCGGTGTCTGAACTAACTACAAAAGTAGCGAGTAAGACCGAGGTGCAAGCATATGCTTTATTTAGAGATGCTAAATCAGGCATCGTTAATAAAGGTACGTTACCATTAAAAGTAGGTAAAAGCACTAATTTTACTGTTCATTGGAAAATAATTAATTATAATAATGACTTGGCAGATGTAAGAATTACAGCCACTCTGCCTCAGGGCGTTGGATGGACGGGGGTAATTGCTGGTAATTACGGAGACCTTCAGCCTCAATACAACGAAAGGACATCCGAAATAACCTGGAATCTGAAAAGTGTGCCTGCTTTTACCGGAATTTTATTACCAGCAAAGGAATTAATCTTTCAAATTGTCGCTACTCCTTCTTTGAATCAAGTAGATCGTTATATGGATCTTGTGTCTGAAGGTGTGCTAAAGGCCACCGATACTTATACAGGACAGGAAATAATCATAAAAATACCCGGCATAACCTCTCAATTAAGCGCTGATCCTACAGTCGGCAAGGAAGAAGGCATTGTTCAACCTTAAATAAAAATTAATTTAAAATATGAATGAAGAAAATCGAGATTTAATGGATAAAATTATTAGTTTGGCTAAGCGTCGAGGATTTATTTTTCCTTCGTCGGAAATTTATGGAGGTTTTTCTAGTTCCTATGATTATGGTCCATTAGGAGTAGAATTAAAGAACAATATAAAACGCCTTTGGTGGAAAGAAATGCTGAACTATCATGATAATATTGTGGGGATCGACAGTGCCATTTTAATGTCTCCAAAAGTATGGCAAGCTTCCGGACATTTATCAGCGGGATTTGCTGATTCGCTGGTTGAATGTTCCAAATGCCATCATCGTTTTAGGGAAGATGTTGTTCAAAATAATCGCTGTCCCGATTGCGGAGGAGAACTGATGCCGCCTCGGAAATTTAATTTGATGATGAAAACTTTTGTAGGACCTGTGGAAGATGAAGCTTCGATAACTTATTTGAGAGCTGAAACTTGTCAGGGTATCTATTTAAACTATGAAAATGTTTTGAACTCGATGCGTTTAAAAATTCCTTTTGGAATTGCTCAAATTGGTAAAAGTTTTCGTAATGAAATTAATCCCGGAAATTTTACTTATCGTACTCGAGAATTTGAACAAATGGAGATGCAATTTTTCGTTCGGCCAGAAGAAGCAGAAAAATGGTTTCAGTATTGGGTTGAGCAGCGTTTAAACTGGTACATTAATTTAGGTATCAAGAAAGAAAATCTCCGGATTCATCAGCAAACAAAAGACGAACTCGCTCATTATGCGCGGGCTGCCTGTGATATTGAATACAAGTTTCCTTTTGGGTGGAAGGAGATAGAGGGAATTCATAATCGCGGAGATTGGGATTTATCTAACCATTCAAGATATTCTGGTCATGAGTTAGTTTATTTCGATGAAAAAACGAAAGAAAAATTTACACCCTACATTATCGAAACTTCTGCTGGTGCAGATCGAGGAGCACTAGTGTTTCTGATTGATGCTTACGAAGAAGTAAAGGGCGGTCGCACTCAAACCACCGAAGCAAAAAAAGAAGTAGAGATTGTTTTAAAATTCCATCCTCTTGTAGCGCCTATTAAAGTGGCTGTTTTCCCGTTGTTAAAAAATAAGGAGGAATTGGTGAATTTGGCTAAAGAGATTTACCAAAATCTTAAAAAGCATTTTATGGCTCAATACGATGAGATTGATTCAATTGGAAGGCGTTATCGTCGGCAAGATGAAATCGGAACGCCTTACTGTGTTACGGTCGATTTTCAAAGTTTGGAAGATAAAACAGTGACGGTTCGAGATCGAGATAGCTTAAAACAAGAAAGAGTTCCTATTGACAACCTCACTTCTTATTTAAAAGAGAGGGTAAATTTCGAATAATTTAAATTTAAAGGTCGATAAAAATTTTTACAATATGGCCATCGTTAAAATTAGAGAAATTATCGGCACTTCGCCTAAAAGTTTTGAAGATGCCTTAAATCAAGTAATAGAATTTGTGGGAAAGGATAAATATAATTTGACAGGAGTAAAAATTATTAGTCAGGCCGTTTCTTTAGATAAGGGAAAGATTGTCGAATATAAAATTACCGCCCATGTAGCCTATAAGTGGGAGGAAGAAAAATAAAACAGCAATGAAGGTGGATATTTCTTTTTTAACCAAGCAAGGATTGAATTTCCTTTTGATTCCTTTAAAAGAGTCAACGAATGTCACTTTTTTAATCCTTGTAAAAACAGGTTCAGAATATGAGTCCGAAAGCGAAGCAGGAATTTCGCATTTTTTGGAACATATGTGTTTTAAAGGAACAAAAAAACGCCCTCATCCGAAAATTTTAAGTTCTGAGTTGGATGCGCTTGGTGCCTCCTATAATGCCTTTACGGGGCGAGAATATACGGGCTATTATGCCAAAGCAGCAGCAGAACATATTCATAAGATTTTAGATATTGTCACCGATATTTATCTTAATTCTTTGTTTGATGACCGAGAAATCGAAAAAGAAAGAGGTGTTATTTTAGAAGAAAAAAATTATTACGAAGATACGCCGAGCATTAAAATAGAAGATTTAATTTTTGAACTGCTCTATCCGCATCAAGCAGCGGGTCGTCCTATTATCGGTGATGAAAAAGTCATTAAGAAAGTTAACCGTAATGATTTTGTCAGATACTTCCAAAAGCATTATACTAATAAAAAAACATTAATTGTGGTTGCTGGCAATTTTCATCCCGCTAAAATTGTTCAAGAAATATGTCTTTTAATGAAAAATATTAGGAAAGGAGAAGGTGGGAAAAAATTGAAAACAAATTGTAAACAAAAAAAGCCTGCAGTTTTGATCCAACATAAAAAAACCGATCAGAATCATTTAATTTTTGCTACCCGAACTTTTAATTGTTTCGATGAGCGGCGTTATGTTCTGTCGGTTCTTTCTACTATTTTAGGAGGTGGAATGAGTTCGAGGCTCTTTCAAAAAATTAGAGAAGAAATGGGAGCGGCATATTATATAAATAGTTTTGCTGATTTAAGTTTAGATCACGGATTTTTAGGAATAGCGAGCGGTCTGGCTGTGGATAAAACCGAAGCAGCGCTACAGGCTATGAGAGAGGAAGTGGATCGACTTGCGAGCCAGCCTGTTGAGCCGAAGGAATTAGAAAAGGCCAAAAGTTATATAAAGGGTAAATTAGCCCTTTCTCTTGAAGCATCAAATGACTACGCTTTTTATTTCGGTTCTCAGCAGCTTTTTTATAACAGGACGTTTACCTTAGAAGAAATTTATCGTAAAATTGATGAGGTAGATCAAAATGCTATTTTGAAATTAGCCAAACAAATTTTTCGGCCCAATAATTTTAATTTAGCTCTTATCGGTTCCTATTCAACAAAAGACGCTGCTAGATTTAAAAAAATAATAAATTGAGGTATAATTAAAAAGGAGAGAATAGATCTACTATCGTATGAGCACTCAGCAAGATAAATTAATAGAAGATTTAATAAAAGATGGCTTTTTACAAAGTCCGCGTGTTATTGAAGCTTTTCGAAAAATTGATCGTTCCAATTTTGTAATCGAATATCTAAAAAATGATGCCTATATTAATTCGCCATTAGCAATTGGTTTCGGCCAAACCATTTCCCAACCGTTGACAGTCGCTTTTATGTTGGAAAAATTAGATGTTCAGCCGGGTCATAAAGTTTTAGATGTTGGGTCTGGTTCTGGTTGGACAACCGCTTTGCTAGCAGAAATCGTTGGAGAGAAAGGAAAGGTTTATGGAATTGAAATCATTCCTGAAATATATGAGTTTGGAAAAGCTAATGTAATGCGCTATAGCTTTATTAATAAAGGAATTGTTGAAATGTACTGTGGTAATGGTCTTGAAGGACTAAAAGAAGCTGCTCCGTTTGATCGCATTATGTGCTCAGCTGCCGTGAAAGAAATTCCCCAAGCTTTTAAGGAGCAACTTAAAATTGGTGGAAAGATAATTTTACCAATGAATCACAGCCTATGGCTTATTACAAAAAAAAGTGAGAATGAATTTGATTTTGAGGAATATCCCGGATTTATCTTTGTCCCGGTAATTGATAAGATTTCCAATTTATGATTTAAAACCCCTCAACGAGGGGTTTTAAATCATCGATGATGACAATTGCTGCTTGACAAAAAAAGTTTATAATAATGATAGTGGCGGAAGAAAAATTAAAAATCTTCCGTTTACATAGATCTTTAATAATTTTATAAGGAGGATTTCAGATGAAAAAACATGACAAAACCATCGAAAATTTTAATGAAAGGCTAGAAAGATTAAAAAAAGGCAAGCTAACATTGGATGATTTCACAGCAGAAGAAAGAATCGAACTGTTAGAAAGAAATGAAATTAGTCAAGAAGAATTCCTTGCTCATTTGCCGAAAAAACTGCAGGATTATTGGGATGCTATCAGTAAATTATTGGCTGAAAAACGAATTTTCCGAAACATCGAAGCTGCAGAAGTTCTTCCGCTGAATGTGAAAGGAAAATACCCTCGCTTGAATATGTCTCGCGGTATTTTGATGAAGTTCAAAGAATGGGGATTGCTTGAAACAATTCGTATTCAAAATCACAATGTTTATTTTTGTGCCTTGCCGAGCTTTTACTCTTTGGAAGAATTACTCAAGTTAGTTCCGAAAGAATACCAAAAAAATATTCTTGAATTGATGCCGGAACGCTGGCTGAAAGTTCAAGAATTAGCAGAAATGTTGAATATTAACCCTCGTTTTTTGGAAGAAATTCTTGATGCATTTGTAGAAAAGAGATGGCTTATTAAAAGCAAAAGTGGATATAGGAAATCCGTAGTCTTAGAAGAAGCAGGTATTAGCGTAGAATCGCTTCAAGGTCTTGAATTGGTAGAACTTCATAATTTGCTTATTGAAAAGCAAGAGCTGAAAGGAAATGGTACAGTACCTCAAAATTTGGTTGAGTTGAAAGAAGCAATTCAGAAAGATATTGATCAAAAGACGGTAAAACCCTTAAGAAGTGATGTTGACGATGATTCTATCCGTCTCACTTTTTTAGGTGAAGTACGTTTTGGAAATCAATTTACTGACATCCAATTGATTGAGTGGGGCATGAAAATGCTGAGGCAATATATGCCTCATTACATTATTACGTCTGATTTTATCCAAGGTGATTTTCGGGGCATTCAAGTAGAAAGGCTGCGGTCTCTTACCCGTACCGGAGGTCTTTATCAGATAGAGACTCAACATAAAGCAGCAGATATACTCATCAAAGAATTAGAATCGATTGCTCAAGAAAAAGTTATTTATCAGCTTTCAGATGATGATTGGCAGGTAGCACTTTCGCGAGTTATTATTGCTCTGGAACAGTATCGCAATATCCGCAAATTGGGCGCAACTGCATTTTGGCCTGAAGAAATTAAAAGACGTTCTGGTGGCGATTACTATCGGTTAATGAAAATTCAATGGGAAATCATTCAACCCTACATGTATCGGATTGGTCGCTCTTTGCTTAACGCTGAAGAAACGGAAAAGGTGATTGGCGATCGCATTTCAGAGTTACTAGTGATCATTTTCATTTTACTATTTGAAGAATTCAATCAGCCAATTCCTGCGAAGTATAAAAAATTAGTTGATATAGAAGCACTGCACGGTGATAAGATCGATTCAAAACGAATTGTTACACCCAATCCTATTCATTTAGATTTACCTGCTTTTGATGATAAAAAAATTCTTGCTCAACATAATATTGCTTTTAGCGATATTACTCAGTATATTGATAGTGGTTTTATTCCTGAATCTATTTTAAGGCATCTGCAGGCCAGCGGTAAAAAAACACCTTACTTGTGGGTTGATTTTCACCAAGAACGCTTCTGGGGCACCAAAGTTTTTGACACCTTTATATTCAATTTACCAGGTTGTCAGAATCCAACCCTTGTTGCTGAAGGACAAATCAAAACTTTTCATACTAAAGTTCTGAGTGATAAAGCCCATCGCCAAATCACTGTTCGCAAAGAACCACCAACCCCTGGCATTGTTAACTTTGAAATATTTAAAGATGGACGATTAAAAATCTATCCGCTCAATGACAAAATTAAAAGCGTAGTTGAGGCTCAGAAAGACCAACCCGAAAGAAAAGATATCTTAGCCTATACTTCTGATTGGCAATTAGGTTCAATTACAATGAGACCTGAATGGGGAATCAAATTTTGTGATTACGCTCTCTATACCAGAGGGGGGACTATCCTAATCCTCAATGGTGATATGATTCAGGGATTTCACTATCCTCGTTTTGTCTCGGAAAATCGGCCCAAGCGATTAGTGTCCGTTAGTAGCCAGAAAGCTTTTGCCCTACGGATTTTAGAGCCGCTTTTCCCGGCTCCTAATCTTGAAGCCATTGATCTTTTAATGGGTAATCATGAGTCAGAAATTTGGGGCGCCGACATTACTGGTCAAAACAATTTAGAATTCCTTTTCTTTGCTCTTACTGAACTATATAATCAGCAGAAAAAATTCAATGCATTGAAAAAATATCCGGATATAAAAATGTGGTCCCGCATTCGTAATCCCAAAACAGCCGCTCCTGGCGGATCAACGATAAATCATCCCTGTGCTGCTCGCAGATTATCAAGCGGATTCAAATATGTTGTTCAACATCAATTTTATCCTCGCGGTGGTGGGCGAACTCCTCTTCATGAGCAAATGAGGTGGGTGAGAAACATTGCGAAATCAATTGCTGATGCTCATATTCTTTTGGGCGGTCACAAGCATACCTTTTGGATTACGCAGGTTGCTGAGCTTATTATGCTTCAGCTGCCCGGATTTAATGATCAATCAGCTTTTGAATTTGCTCGGGGCTTAATGCCTGAGTCAATGGGTTGCATTATCGAATTCTCTAATAGAACCGGTATCACCATTGAATTAGTTCCTATTGAATTTTTAGAAAAGTACAGATGTATTTCCCCGGCTTATAAAGATATTGATGCTCAAGGGCTGCTGGATCGTCCCAAACCAGGGACAAGAGAATATCAGTATGGTCTTGACTCACCGTTCATTCATGAACTTGAAGAAATAATCGATGCAGAATACCAAGAAATCTAAAATTTTTAATTTTAAACATACCAAGAGAGGATCACAAGATCCTCTCTTTCTATTTTTTCCATTTGATTTTTTAACTTTTTTGTTTATAATAAAATTAATTCTATGCGGCAATTTCGGCAATTTTTAGTAAGTCTTTGGAGTACTATTGAAGTAGCGGTCATAGCAATCGTTGTTGTTTTGATTATTCGTAATTTTTTGTTCCTACCATTTTCGGTTGAGGGAGCTAGTATGTTTCCCACCTTTCAAAATTCGGACTATTTAATTATTGATGAGTTAACCTATCGTTTTCGAGCACCGATGCGGGGAGAAGTAATTGTTTTCCGTCCACCTCAAAATCCCCAAGATTTTTATATTAAAAGAATTATTGGATTACCAGGCGAAACAGTAGAAATTAAAAATGGAAAAGTTATCATATATAATAACGATTATCCTCAAGGTTTTGTTTTAAAAGAAGATTATCTTTTAGATAATAAAACGCCGGGTGCTAAAAAAATCACATTAGGTCAAGATGAATATTTCGTACTCGGAGATAATCGTATTGCCAGTTATGATTCGCGTTCCTGGGGGCCGCTTAAAAAAAATGAAATTATCGGACTAGTTCGATTACGATTATATCCTTTTCAATCAGCAAAGGCATTTTCTACTGTTAATTATGAATATTAATTAAATTCAAATAATATGGGCAGAAGACCAAAAGATTATTTAAAAAACAAGATAAAAAGACCAAAGATGAAAACAATTTTGCAGGCACCAAAAGGAATGCCCGATATTTTGCCAGAAGAAAATTTATTAAGAAGGAAAATTTTTAAAGCGGTAGAAGATCTAGGTAATTTTTATGGTTTTGGTCAAATAGAAACTCCCGTTTTAGAAGAAACAAAATTGTTTCTTCATGGGACTGGTCCAACTAGTGAAATTGTTCAAAAACAAATGTTTATTTTAAAGACTCCCGGTAAGGATTTGTTAGCTTTACGACCAGAATTTACCCCCAACATCGTCCGGGCTTATTTGGAAAATGGTCTTTATAACAACCCGAAACCTGTTAAATTATTTGCGTGGGGACCCGTTTTTCGTTATGAGCAACCTCAAAGAGGGAGATATCGTCAATTCTGGCAATGCAATTTTGAAATTTTAGGTTCGGCTGATCCGATTTACGATGCTTTAACAATTCAAATTTTTTATAATTTATTCACTGAATTAAAAATGAAAGAATTAATGATAGAAATTAATACGATTGGTTGTGATAATTGTCGTCCCATATGGCACAAGAATTTAAAAAACTACTTTAGGTCAAAAAGAAAATTTCTCTGTGCCGATTGCAAAAATCGTTTAAAGATCAACCCTCTAAGAATTTTAGACTGCAAAAACGAATCGTGCCAATCTTTAAAAAATGGAGCGCCTAAAATGATTGATTTTCTCTGTCCAGAATGTCGGAAACATTTTAAGCAAATTCTTGAATATTTAGAAATTTTAGGATTGCCGTATAATATTAATCATCATTTAGTGAGGGGACTAGATTATTATACTAAAACTGTATTTGAAATCAGATTGGCCAGTGATAATTTAGCCTTGTGTGGCGGAGGGCGTTATGATTATCTGGTAGAAATGCTGGGAGGCAAATCAACGCCGGCTGTTGGAGGAGCAGCAGGAATTGAACGATTAGTTGAAGTACTCAAAAAAAACAATTTTAAAGTAGAAAATCCTTATAAACCGAAAGTCTTTTTGATAGCCATTGGCGATCTAGCTAAACAAAGAGCACTAAAATATTTAGAAGCATTAAGAAAAGTCAAAATTCCAGTAGCCGAATCTTTTGCCCACGAATCATTAAAGGCTCAACTTCGACAAGCTGATAAGTGGGAAGCTCCCTATGTTATTATTATCGGCCAGAAAGAAGCCCTTGATAATACAATTATTTTACGAGATATGAAAGCCAGCTCTCAAGAAGTAGTCGAGAGTGAAAAAATGATTGAGGAATTGAAAAAAAGATTTAAAAATGATAATATAGAAAATATTTAATTATGGAAAACTGCATTTTTTGTAAAATTATTAATAGAGAAATGCCATCTGATATTATTTATGAAAACGAGCAAGTGATAGCTTTTAAAGATATTCACCCTAAGGCAGAAGTGCACGTTCTTATCGTGCCCAAAAAGCACAGGGCTAATCTTAATGAAATAGATGATAATGAAAAAGAACTGTTAGCCGCAATATTTTTAGCAGCTAAACAAATCGCTCAGCAATTAAATCTGGGCGCTCAAGGTTATAAATTAGTTTTAAACGTCGGTCGAGGAGCAGGTCAAGTCATTGATCATCTCCATCTTCATCTATTAAGTGGCACATACAATCGTCCTCTTAATGAGATATAAATGCAATTATGCCTATTGAAGTTACTCGTAAACCAAATGAATCAATTAATAATTTCCTTCTCCGATTTAATCGCTCCTTAAAGCAGGCCGGTATTTTAGACGAGGCTAAGGCCAGAAGATTCTATCAGCCCGAACCGAACCGAACTCAAACGAAAAAATCGGCAATTTATCGAGCTCAAATGCGGGAAAGAATCGTAGCTCTTAAGAAAAGAGGGGTTATTACCGGGAAAGAAGATATTAAAGTGATAAAAAAACTTTTGAGAAATCCCAAATGGTCTTATATTAATTTACCTCACTAACTTACAAAAATGAAGCCGATTTTGGCCTTAGATTTAGGAAATCAGAATATTCGTTTAATCTTAGCTCAACAAACGGATGATTTAAAAACCAAAATTTTAGCAGCATTAGAAAGGCCATCGGATGGTTTAAGTAGAGGCTCGATTGTTGATTACGGAGCTTTTGTTGGATCTCTTTTTGAGACATTTGATGATCTTAAAAAAATGGGCCATTCACCCAAAAGTGCTATTGTTAGTGTTGCGTCTCCTCACACAACCTTCAAAATTGCTAAAGTAGTTGGAGGCGTAGCACGAAGTGATGGGGAAATCACAAAACATGATATTGAGCAATTAAATGAAAAGTTCCGAGAAACAATTAATGAATCGGGCAATAAAAAGATTTTACATATTATTCCGCGTCAGTTTAACGTTGATGATTTATCCAACATAAAAGATCCGTTGGGGATGCACGGTTATCGCTTAGAAATGGAAGCAGCTCTTGTTGAAGTATTTATTCCTCACTTAAAAACATTAGAAAAGGCTTTTGCCGAAACCAAAAAGGATGTTATTCAAGAAGTTTTTAGTCCTCTCGCATCGTCTTTGGCCTGTTTAACCAAAAAGCAAATGAATGTTGGGACTATTATGATTGATATCGGAGCAGAAAACACCAATTTTATTATTGTTGAAGAAGATCAAATATTAGATGCGGGGATTTTAAATTTTGGAGCAGATAATATTACTCATGATATTGCCATCTGTTTAAAGATTCCTTTGGAGGTAGCAGAAAAAATCAAGCTCACGTATGGTTATGCTCTTTCAGATGAAGTTAATCGCAAAGAAAACATCGATCTTTCTAAGATGAACAAAGAGATAACAAGCGAAATTAATAAGCGCTATTTGGCAGAAATTATAGAAGCAAGGTTAGAGGAGATATTTGATCCGATCAACGATGCGATTAAAAGAAATAATTGTTACGCCAAATTGGCCGGAGGAGCTGTCTTGGTAGGCGGGGGTGCAAAATTGCCCGGTTTAGCTGATTTTGCTAAAAAATATCTTAAACTGCCCGCCAAAATAGGTTATCCTATTAATTTATCTGGAATAGCCACAAATGAAAAATTTCTAGATTTAATTGATGATCCTGCTTTTGTGCTAGCTGCGGGATTAATTTTGTGGGAAATGAACAACAAAGTAGAAAATCGCAAAATTAATTTTATCAGCAATACCCCCTTCTTGCAGAAATTAAAAAAAATCTTTAAAATCTTTTTACCTTAAAAGTCCAGAGTTGTTCAATCAAATTATTTATGAATAATCAAAAAACCACTTCAAAGAAAAAAAATTTAAAAAAAGAGTCACGAACTAAGAAAAGGAAAAATGCCTTTAAAAAACATACTTCTCAGAGCAAAACCATATCGCAAGAAGAAAAAAATAAGAAAAATACTATTTCAAGAAAGAGTAAAGGAATAAAAATTAATTATGAAATAAAACCATCAATGTGGGAGCGCTTTCCAAATATTAAAGTAATTGGTGTAGGTGGGGCTGGCGGTAATATTTTATCGCGTATGAAGCAAGCGAAGATCCAGGGAGTAGAATTTATTGTTGTGAATACGGATTTGCAAGATTTATATAAATCAGGCATCAGAAAAAAAATTCATATTGGAAAAAACATTGCTCGAGGAATGGGATCGGGAATGAATCCCGAAATTGGACGACAAGCTGCCGAAGAATCGAGACCTCAATTAGAAGAGGCTATTAAGGGGGCTGATATGGTGTTTTTAACGTGTGGTTTGGGTGGCGGGACTGGTTCGGGAGCAACACCAGTAATCGCTGATATTTGCCAACAGATGGGGATTTTAACGGTTGCTATTGTAACCAAACCATTTTCTTTTGAAGGCAATAAACGAGCCCAGATTGCTGAAGAAGCTCTTTTGAAATTAAAAGATAAGGTGGATGCTTATATTGTTATTCCCAATGATAGAATCTTTAATTTAATTGATCAAACCACTCCTCTCTATAGAGCTTTTGAACTCATTGATGAAATTCTCAAACAATCGGTCAAGGGCATTAGTGATTTAATTCTTTCGCCGGGAATTATCAATGTTGATTTTTCTGACGTCAAAACCATTCTACAAAATGCAGGAATGAGTCTTATTGGTTTGGGCCGGGCAAATGGAGAGGATCGGGCAATTAAAGCCGTAAAAGAAGCCCTGAATTCGCCACTGTTTGAATACTCACCCCATATGGCCAGAGGCGTCCTTTTTAATGTTATAGGAGATTCTAGTTTGACAATGACGGAGATTAACGAGGCAGCCCGACTCATTACGGAAGTTGTTGATCCTTCTGCGAAAATTATTTTTGGAGCAATGGAAGATTCTCGACTGAAAAAAGGTGAGATAAAAATTATGATTATTGCTGCCGGTTTTGATTATTCGAATAGCAAATTTCCGCCACGTCCTTTTGTGTCAACAGAAAAATTAGAAATAAAGAAAAATAATAATCAGCAGCCGACGATTGAATTTAAAGAAGAAACAGCGACTCCTCCTGTAGAGCCATTAGAAGATATTCCGGCTTTTTTAAGAAAAAAGAAGAGATAGAATTAATCTTCATCCGTTTTATTTTTTAATTCCTCAGGTTTAACCCAAGAGGCATAATCGCATTCGGGCCAACGAGAACAGCCGTAAAAAATTTTGCCTCTTTTTTTTGTTTTTTTGATAATAATTTCTCCTTGTCCACATTTGGGACAAATTTGATGAGTGTTTTGATTAGCGTTAAGACTTTTGGTATTGCGACATTGTGGAAAATTAGAACACGCTAAAAATTTTCCATATTTCCCATATTTAACTACCATTTTGGCACCACATTTTTCACAAATTTCATTAGTTTCTTCTGTCATGTTCATTTTGGCAACTTCACCATATTTCTGGTCGAGGTTAGATTTAAATGGTTCATAGAAATTTTTCACCACTGTAACCCAAGTTTTTTTACCTTCGGCAATTTCATCTAATTCTTCTTCAATTTTTGCCGTAAATCCAATATCAACTATCTGGGGAAAATGGGTTCTTAAAATGTTATCAACCATTAAACCAACATCACTCGGCATAAATCTTTTATGTTCATCTCGTTCGACGTAGCGACGTTCTTTCAGAATAGAAATTATAGTTGCATATGTTGATGGACGACCAATGCCATATTCCTCAAGGGTCTTAATTAGCGTTGCCTCGGAATAACGAGCCGGTGGTTCAGTAAAGTGTTGAGTGGGGTTAATTTTGACCAATTGGAGCGGTTCTTTTGCTTTCAAAGGGGGCAACTGAATTTCTTGGAGTTTAATAGGATAAATTTTGGAAAATCCATCAAAGACGATTTGACTACCAATGCTTTTGAATAGGTATTTATTCGCTTCGCTTTTTGCTTCCACCTCAACAATTAAACGTTTGGTCTTTAAAGGTGCCATTTGAGAAGCTATAAAACGTTGCCAAATTAAATTGTAAAGCTTGAAAAGATTATTATCGATTTTTCCTTTCAATTGATAAGGTGAAAGAGCGGGGTTTGTAGGTCTAATTGCTTCGTGTGCTTCTTGGGCTAAACGCGATTTGTTTTTAAACTGCCTTCGACAATAATATTGCGTCGAGAGAGTTTGGGTAATAACTTCTTTGGCTTTATTTAAAGCTTCTTCTGACAAAGTAACAGAGTCAGTTCTCATATAGGTAATAAGGCCTATCGGTCCTTCGCCAAAATCAACTCCTTCATATAACTTTTGAGCCAAAGTCATTGTTTGCTTGGCAGAAAAATTTAATCGTTTCCAAGCCTCCTGTTGCAGAGTGCTTGTGATAAACGGTGGCAACGGAGATTTCTCTAGTAATTTTTCACTAATATTGATAATCTGCCAACTAGCATTTTTAAGATCTTGCACTATCTTTTGGGCATCATTTTGATTTGAAATAGCTAATTTATCTAACAGTTTATTGTTAATTTGGAAAAGCTCTGCTTGAAAGGGTTGCTGAGAAGAAGATAAAAGATCAGCTGCAATAGTCCAATATTCTTGCGGTTTAAATTGTTCTCTTTCTTTTTCTCTGTCAACAATTAATCGCAAAGCTACGGATTGGACTCGACCTGCGGATAACCCTTTGAACATCTTTTCCCAAAGAAAAGGCGAAAGTAAATAACCGACAAGACGATCTAAGATCCGTCTCGCTTGTTGAGCCCAAACAAGATTTAAATTAATATCTCGAGGGCTTTTTAGGGCATTTTCAATAGCGGTTTGAGTGATTTCATGAAAGGCAATTCTTTCAACAGGCAAGGCATCTTCTTGGTCTTTTGGTATTAAAACTTCTTTGAGATGCCAAGCAATAGCTTCTCCCTCTCGATCTTCATCAGTGGCAAGAATTAACTTTGAACTTTTTTGAGTCAATTTTTTGAGTTTAGTAACATTTTTTTGATTTTTGCGCGGGATAATATAGGAGGGTTGAAAGTCATGTTCAATATCAATACCTAATTTAGATTTCGGTAAATCACGGACGTGACCATAAGAAGACTCTACCCGATAATTCGAGCCCAAAAAGCGACTAATAGTTTTAGCCTTGGCGGGCGATTCGACGATAATAAGATTTTGCTTTGATTTAGACATATTATATAACTAATCGATAACCGTTTGCTTCAGCTCTAATAAAATTTTTTAATTCAAGCAATGTTAACGTTTGATTGATTACGTCAATGGGCAAATGAGCTAAGGAGACAATCTCATCGACTAAAAGAGGGTGATCGGCTTCTTTTATAATACTGATGATCTTTTTTTCTTCGGCACTTAAATCGGCGTGAGTAATTTTATCTTCAAACGAATCAAAAATTTTTACTTCTGGTATCATATTTAATTCTTCTAAAATATCTGTAATAGAGTTGACCAACTTCGCCCCAGATTTAATCAATTGATGAGTACCTTCAGAATTTTTGGAAAAAATTGAGCCAGGAATGGCAAAGACTTCTCGATTCTGATCAAGGGCAAAACGTGCAGTAATAAGAGCTCCGGATTTCAAAGGAGCTTCTACTACAACTACTCCTAGCGATAATCCGCTGACAATTCTATTTCGAGCAGGAAAGTGATGTTTAAGAGGTGGGAGAGAGGGAGCATATTCAGAAATTAAAGCACCTCGTTTTTCCAAAATTTTTTGAGCGAGTCTTTTATTGGTTGGCGGAAAAATAATATCTAAACCAGACCCTACAACTGCTACAGTTGAACCGCCGCATTCCAAAGTTGTTTGATGACAAATCGTATCAATTCCATAAGCAAGACCGCTCATTACAACAAATCCGCACTCAACTAAATCTTTGGTTATTTTTTCTGCTACCATTTTACCATAGCTTGTTGGTTTTCTTGTCCCCACAACAGCAATAGTAGATTGCAACTGATCGAAATCGCCCAATTGGTAAATAGCCAAAGGAGCATTGGGAATCTCTTTTAACAATGACGGATATTCATCTTCTTCGATCAAATGCATTTTTATTCCGAGATTTTTTAGCTTATCCCATTCTTTAACCGGATCTAATTCGGTTTTGCCCCTCATAAGATTTTCGATGGTGTCTAAAGCAAAATGTTTATTGGCATTTAAAAACTCGTCATAACCTGAAGCTTCCCAAGCTGCTATAAAAGAGCCGTAAAACTCTTTTAGTCTAGAAAGTAGGCTATAATTACAATCCGTGATGATATTAAAAGCATTATAGTAAATTTTTTCCGAATTTAAATCCATATTTTACTATTTTATGATAAGATCCTTTTTTTGACAATAGAAAATCTTCTTCAAAAAAATTTGCCTTGTTTTTTTATTTTTCTCTCTTTATAATATAAACAGAGGGAAATAAAATTCAAATTTTCTATGGCCGAAAATAATAAACAGGCGAATTCTTCTAAAAAAAACTCTTTTTTCGCCCGCTGGGATAAGAGGCTTTTAAAGCCCCTCTTCATTTATGGCGGTATTATTATTGTTGTTTTTGTTGGAATTTTAATATTAGCCAATCAGATAAAAAAAGAGGGCGCAGCCATTAAAACCTTAAGGACTCAATATTACACGCTCTTAGCTGAATCAGAAATTTATTCTAATTTAAAAAAAAATAGTGATATTCTTCTTCCTTATGCTAACCAAATTAAGAATTTAGTGCCCGAGCGCACTCATTTAATAGATTTTACCGAAGCGCTCAATCAATTAGCTATTAAAGATAATTTGGAATTGGGTTTAATCTTTAAAGATACTACAGCGTCCGAAGAAAACAAAGCATTGAATATAGATGAAGCGAGCTTTGTTATAACCATCAAAGGACAATTTAAAGATTTTCTCCAATTTCTAAAAGATTTACGAACTTTCCCTTATTATGTAGATTTGAGCACGTTTAATATCACCAATCTTTCAGAGAACATTTCCTCTAATGAAAAAGGTCCACAGGAATTATTCTCCATAAATGCAGAAGGGCGAGTGTTTATTAAAAAATAAAAATGGCCGAATTAAAAAAACAAGTTAAAAAAGAATCCAATAATACTTTTAATCCTAAAGAGATTAATCGGAGGCAACTTCAAAAACAGAACTTGATTTTTATAGTTTCGGCAGTTATTATTATACTAGTTCTGGTTGGAGCAGTAGGAATGTTTATTAATTTTGTTATTAAGCAAATCAACTACACCTTTGAGAAAGAATCCGATGTTAAAACTAATTTAGAGGGATTTGATCTAAGGGGGTTTGATGAAATTAAAGAAAAGCTACCGGAACCATCAGAAGGTTGGGAAAAATTATTAGAGGGAGTGACTACTACGCCAACAGGAGAAGCAGAGGTTTCACCAGTTTTAACCCCCGCGACACAAACGATTGAAGATTTATCTACTTCCACTTCTGGATTTGAAGAGTCAACATCGACAGAAGAAAATAATGCCACAAGTTCTGAGGTAATTCCTCTTCAAAATTCAACCACCAGTCCTTCTTTTCCGACTCCAACCATTTCATCTCCAAGCCCTTCATTATAATACACTCCTTTTTCATCAACAGCCACTCCTTAAAAATGCGCATGTAGTTCAGTGGTAGAACGCTGTCCTGATAAGACAGAGGTCGGAGGTTCGATCCCTCCCATGCGCACGATGCAAAGCCAGTCATTTTGGCGGCAAATTATTTAGAATTATTTCAA
>JAQVHD010000021.1 GCA_028696375.1 Minisyncoccota bacterium | reverse complement strand
AGAGAGGAATCATCAAGATTAATATCATAAATCCGCGTGATTTTACTATTGATAAGCATAAAAAAGTTGATGATAAGCCTTATGGAGGAGGTCCGGGTATGGTGATGAAAATTGAACCAATTTGGAAGGCAGTTCAATTTTCAAGGTCAAAATCTAAAACCCAAAAATCAAAGATTATACTTTTTTCGCCGCGAGGAAAGAAATTTGACCAAAAAATGGCGAGAAGATTAGCAAAATATAATCAATTGATATTAATCTGTGGGCATTACGAAGGAGTGGATGAGCGTGTAGCAAAATACATTGCGGATGAGGAAATTTCTGTTGGCGATTATATTTTAAGCGGAGGAGAAATTCCAGCTATGATTGTGGTAGACGCCGTTTCGCGGCTTATTCCCGGCGTTTTAGGTAAATATGAGTCGCTCGAAGACATAAAGGGCAGTTATCCCACTTATACACGACCCGAAATTTTTTATCCTCATCCTAAGAACAAAAAGATTGCTTGGCGCGTTCCCAAAACCCTTCTTTCCGGTCACCATCAAAAAATTAAAGAATGGCGAAGAAGGGTTGATAAATAAGATTCGTTGTGCTATAATTTAAGGACAGTCGGTTAATTATAAACTATTATGCTTACTTGGATAATTATTATTTTAGTTGTCATAGTCATTCTTTACCCGATTTTTGTCTATAACTCTTTGATAAGATTACGAAATCGGGTAAAAGAAGCAGCTTCGGATATTAATGTACAGTTGAAACGTCGATACGATTTAATTCCTAATGTGATTGAAACCGTAAAAGGATATGCGGCTCATGAAAAGCAGGTTTTCGAAAATGTGACGGCAGCGCGCGCTCGAGCTATTGCTGCCGAAGGGCTGAAAGAAAAAGCCCAAGCCGAAGAGGCTCTTTCTAACACCCTAAAAACTCTTTTTGCAGTAGCGGAAAATTATCCGGAATTAAAGGCTAATGCTAACTTTTTGGACTTACAAAGAGAGTTGGCTGATACGGAAAACAAAATTCAAGCCGCGCGGCGCTTTTACAACAGCGTGGTTTTAGAATTAAATACGAAAATTGAAAGTTTTCCTTCGAATATCGTTGCTAAAATATTTAAGTTTCAACCAGCGGAATTTTTTGAGATGGCAGAAGCAGAAAAAGAACCAATCAAAGTTCAATTTTAGTTGATTATGGCCAATCTCTACAATTTCAAAAGTCAAAACATTCGTAAGACTTGGTTATTGATGGGGGTTTTTTTAGTATTTTTTGTAGCTCTTGGGTGGTTTTTGAGTTATTACTTTGATTCGCCATCAATTTTTTATTATGCTTTAGGATTCAGCTTAATAATGAATTTCATCAGTTATTTTTATTCCGATAAAATTGTTCTTAGTATGACGCATGCTAAGCCAGTGACTTTCGAAGAAAATCCGGAATTATATCGAATTGTGGAGAATATTTGTATTACAGCTGGTTTGCCAATGCCGAAAATTTATATTTTACCAGAATTAGCGCCTAATGCTTTTGCGACAGGGAGAAATCCTAAAAATGCTGCTATTGCTGTAACTGAAGGGCTGCTTCGCAAATTAGACCGTTCGGAACTAGAAGGCGTCATTGGCCACGAATTATCTCATATTGGCAACCGAGATGTTTTACTTCAAACAGTAGTAGTGGTTTTGGTGGGAACTGTTTCTATTTTGGCAGACATTTTTACTCGGACGGCCTTTTGGAATGGCGGCAGAAGAGATGATGAAAATGGTGGAATTTTTTCAGCAATTTTAATGCTGATCGGTATTGTTTTTATCATCCTTTCTCCTCTTATTGCACAGTTAATTCAATTGGCGATTTCGCGCAAACGAGAATTTTTGGCCGATGCTTCAAGCGCTTTATTAACGCGTTATCCTGAAGGATTAGCCCGCGCTTTAGAAAAAATTGTCGCTGATCCTACACCGATGCGTTATACTTCTACTGCCACTGCTCATCTGTATATTGCTAATCCTTTTAAGGGTAAGCAAAGCCAGTCTTGGTTAGTTAAATTATTTATGACTCATCCACCTGTTGAAGAAAGGATAAAGGCCTTAAGAGAAATGTCGGTTTAAAAAATATGCCAGAAGTTGAGCCGCGTTTACCAATAGAAAATAAAAAATCAGACGCAGAAAGGCAACAATCAGGAGTTTCAGAAAATTATCTGGAAGAATTAAGAGAGTTTGCCCGTTGGTTAGAGAATCAGCAAAGTGATCCGCATTCCGATTTTATTCATCTAGACGAAATGATTGAGGAAGAATTGGAATTGTTTGATAAATTTCAGGAAGGAACTTTGACAGAAGAGGAGCTAAAAATAGCACAAGAAAAATATGTCGATGAATTAATTAAGAAAATGAAAAAAGAGGGGAAAAGTGTTAAAGAGATTTCGGAGGCAATTTTAAAAGATGGTGGTTCCAATTTTTATGCCATGATGCGTGATAAATTGATTGGCCAAAAATATCAGTCTAAAAAAGAAAAAGAGCAAATTAATTAAAAATTTATTTTGGAAGGGTGCCGGAGTGGTTTAACGGAACGATCTGGAAAGTCGTGCCTTCGTAAGAGGGCTCGTGGGTTCGAATCCCACCCCTTCCGCTTTGGCAAATTTTTTGGAGCAAGCCAGACTTCCTCAAATTGCCTTACAAATAATAAAAGAAAGAGAAATCCAAAACCTCATCTTTATTGCATTGAATACAGCAGCCTCTCTTTGCTCCGCTAACTTACTAAAAGAAGTTGTAAAATAACATTATAAACTATAATTAAATATGAATTTCGAAAAATTTATGTTTAATCAAAAAATTGAATCGCAACCCGCAATAAAGCTGCACATAGAAAAAGATTTCGAGGATTTCATCCCCGAAGAATTTAAAAACAATCCTGTGGAATATTTTGAACAAAAAGGAAATAATTTGAAACATGGTGAAATCAAAAAAGATGAATTAGGAAAGATCAAAGAAGATCCTACTGCAGTAAAAGCTTTGCCAAGATGGACAAATAAGGAAGGAAAACAATTAGAAGTAGTTGGAAAAAAAGTTAATGTTGAAAAGGGAAAGGTTGGTGAATCAGGCGATCCATTCTACGAATATAAAATTATGAAAACAGTTAAAAATTTGAATTTACCAACCGCTACCCCCATTGCCAAAGTAGAACAAGGAAAAGAGCATTTAATTATTATGGAAAAAGTTCCAGGAATTGGTTGGCATGAGCGAGAATTGCTAAAGTTGAAAGAAAAAGGATACAGCGATGAAGACATTCAGAAGCTCATTAAGGAAGCAGAAGCAAAAATGTCTGATTTACAGAAAAAATTCGAAGAAGCAGGCATTCATCGCGAATGGAAACTAAAAGATATGATATTTGATATTGATATTCCTGATAAAAAAATTAACAAGATTACGCCTGTCGATTGGGAGCGAACCAGTGTTGATGTAGATAAATTGAATAAATACAGAGAAAAATACGCTCAAAATATTTTATGAAACGTTCCAAACAGGAGCATCAATTTAAGGAAAAAGTTTACCGAATTGTAGCTTCGATACCGCACGGGAAAGTTTTATCTTATCAACAAGTAGCAGAAATAGCCGGCAGCCCCAATGCCTATCGAGCAGTGGGAAATATTTTAAATAAGCATCAAATCAAAGGATTGCCATGTCATCGGGTGGTGAGAGCAAACGGTGAGGTGGGTGGTTATCGCTGGGGTAAAAAGAAAAAAATTAGGCTTCTCAAAAAAGAAGGTGTAAAAATTAACGCCAAAGGAAAGATTATTTTTGAATGATAACTAATTTATTGTCTGGCAAATTAATTTTTTTAATGATATTTTGAAAATGTTCCGGCGAACTGGAAGCGTTAATAATTTTTGGTTGGCTGTAATTTTCAATGACTAAAGGATAGATTTGGATTGTTTTGATACTATGAGGGGAGAAAATAATTCTTAAGGCAATACCTTCTTGGGTTGCTTGGGACCACATCTGATCAAAGATAAAATTACCAAGGCTATAGAAAATATAGCCATTTTTGTATTTTTCGATAGGCTGAATGACATGCGGGTGATGGCCAATAACTAAATCAGCACCAGCATCAATAGCGGCATGAGCAAAATTTATTTGATTTCGAGTGGGCTCTGTTTGATATTCATTGCCGGAATGCGTTGAAACAATGACAAAATCTGCTAATTTTTTAGCTTGTTGAACGTCTAAAATTATCTGCTCCTCATCCATAATTGATAAACCGGGATGATCTGATGCCATAGCTGATGGATAAGCAAGAGCTTTATCAACATAAGCTAAAAAAGCAAATTTAATGTTATTTTTTTCAATAATTTTTGCTTGATGAGCTTCAGAAAAATTTTTTCCCGCGCCAACATATTGAATACCAGCCTGATCTAAAAGATGAAATGTATTTTCTAATCCTTTTTCACCAAAGTTTAAAATATGATTATTAGCTAAAGAAAAAATGGAGAAATTATAATCCTTTAAAATGGGGACTAAGTTTTCGTCAACGCGGAAAATCATTTCGCCAGCTTTGATTTTTGGGCCATTAATAATTGGCGCTTCCAAATTACCAAAGACAAAATCGCCCCCTTTTAAAAAATCAGATACATTTAAAAACGGATAATTAAGGTTATTGTTTTTTTCTATTTGATAAGCAACGCCGCGCGACAACATTATATCTCCTACAAAAATGCCAGTAGCAAGTGGAGGCGGCTCAACGGAGGAGTAAAAAACATTATCTTGCATTTTCAATTTCAACAAATCAACAATCTCCTCATTGAAAACAAAAAAGACAGCTGTTAAGGCTATCAAGAAAAGAATAATAATATTTTGAAATTTAATCATGAAAATGAGCGGGAGACGGGACTTGAACCCGCGACCTTCTCCTTGGCAAGGAGACGTTCTGCCTCTGAACTACTCCCGCATTTTAAATAGCCAAGCTATTAAAATCCAAAATATCAAGCACAAAATCCAAAACAAATTCTAAATCACAAATTTATAGATCCCAGACCCGTTGTTTAATTATTTTGCATTTAATCATTGTTTTTAATTTTGAATTTTGGATTTGGGATTTACTTTTAGTGCCTCGGGAGGGAATCGAACCCCCGACGCAATGCTCTTCAGGCATTCGCTCTACCACTGAGCTACCGAGGCCTCTTTTCAAAGAACACCTTTTATTTTATGTATTTTTAAAAATTTTTCAACGAGGTTTGTGCGCGCTGAGGGATTCGAACCCCCGACCTTCTCTGTGTAAGAGAGACGCTCTGCCAACTGAGCTAAGCGCGCTTTTAGATAGGCGAGATACAACCAACGCTAAAAGTTATTTCTTACTCATCTGATTTCTGCATTAAATTTGGCTTTTAAATTGCTAATTATCTTTTCCATCGATTTCCCCACTTCTTCATTAGTAAGAGTGTGATCTTCGGCTTGGAAGATCAGATGAAAGCTTAAACTTTTTTTATTTTTTGGCAAGTTTTCCCCTTCATAAATATCAAACAGATCAACATCAAAAAGAATATCAGGTTCGCTTTGATGGATAATATTTAGAATATCAGACATTTTGATGTTGCGATTCACCAGAATAGAAATATCTCGAATGACTGCCGGATATTTAGGCAAGGGCGTAAATTCGTATTCTTCCTTAGATAATCGATATAACTTTTCCACATCTAATTCGGCCACTTCCATAGGAAATTCATTATTATAAAGATGAGAAAGACGAGGGTTAAGCTGGCCAATATAACCGATTTCTTCTTCATTGATAATAATTTTAGCAGCTCGATTTTTTGTTAACCAATTGACATCAATATCAATAAATTTAACCTCAGCGCAATTAAGCCCTTCAGTGAGTTGTTCAATAATTCCTTTTAATTCGAAGAACAAAAGATCATCAGGCTGTGTTTTATCAGCTAAAGCAATGGCCAACCTCCATTCCTCATAAGGTCGGATAGGAGCTTTTTGAAAAGTTTTACTAATTTCGAAGATTCTCACTTCATCATAAAATCGCAAATTAGAACTAGTAGCCTTGGTCAAGTTGATTAAAAGAGTTGGTTGAAGGTGAGTGTAATCGCTGCTGATGGGATTCTCTAAACTAATGGCATTCTTTTCCGCAATTTTAAAATTTTCTAAATCTTTTTTCGAAACAAAAGAGTAGGTATAAATTTCATCCACTCCCAAACCAATTAGAATGTTTTTAATTTTGTTTCGGAAAATAATATCTTCATTGGCAGGAGCGGGAAGAATCAGTGTGCGCGGTGCAGCAGCCGGCGCTTTATTGTAATCATAGAGGCGTAGCACTTCTTCGGTTAAATCTTCAAATCTTTCAATATCGATACGTTGAGGTGGAATTTCTAGAAATAAGTCTTTGGCTGTTTGTTTAACAATCTTAAAGCCCAATCGTTTAAAAGCTTTTTCGATAAACTTTTTATCAATAGAAAAACCTGCAAATTGATAAAATTGTTCAAAGTTGAATCCAAGAACTTTTTTGGAAATTTTAGTTGGAAAGACATCAATAATCCCTTTTAAGATTTTGCCATCAGCTAATTTCTGAATTAAAGCAGCTACATAATTTAAGGCATCAATAGTTAACGAAGGCGAAAGAGTGCGTTCGAATCTCAAAGAAGCATCGGTCACAATCTTTGTTATTTGTGAGGCTCGGCGAATCAGTGCATGGTCAAAATTAGCGCTTTCTAAAACAATGCGTTTTGTGTTGCTGTCAATTTCTGCCATTTTTCCTCCTTTAATTCCAGCAATGGCCAGAGGATTTTTAAGATCGGCAATAACTAAAATATTCTCGTTTAGCTCTACTTCTTTATTATCGAGCGTTATTATTTTCTCTTTACTTAGACCTCTTCTAATAATGAGGGTTTTAATTTTTTTCCCCATCAATTTATCGTAATCAAACGCATGAAGAGGTTGACCTGTTAGAAGCATCACATAATTAGTAGCATCAACAATATTATTGATGGGTTGAAGGCCGCAACTTTCCAATCTTTTTTTCAACCAGTCGGGTGATTCTTTAACCTTCACGTCGAAAATAACGCGGCTACTATAACGTAAGCAGTCATTTTTATTTTGAACTTTAATTTGCAGAAAATTGCTTGCCTTGAGTTTTCCATTCTCATTCAAATGAAATGTTGGCGTTTTAAGGGGAATATCGAGGATCGCTGATATTTCTTTAGCCAATCCCAAATGACCACTACTATCTGAAAAACGATTGGGTGGCAAATTAATGTCCATTACTATGTCGCTATTAACTTTTTCTATCTTTTCAACTTCAAAACTTTTTAACGTTAAATCTTCCGCTAGTTTCTGAACGGCTGGTAATTTTGGTAAATATTCTTTAAGCCAATTATACGAAAATTTCATACCACCTAAAATTGCTTAATAAATCTTAGATCGGCCGAATTAAAAAGACGAATGTCGGGAATATTATACTTTATCATTGCGATACGTTCGAGTCCTATTCCAAAAGCAAATCCTCGCCATATTTTGGGATTATAACCCACAGCCTTAAATACGTTAGGATGCACCATTCCTGCGCCGGCAATTTCGAGCCAGCCGGTGTTTTTGCATAAAGAGCAGCCTTTTTGATTACACCGTGGGCAAGAAATATTGATTTGGACACCCGGCTCAACAAAAGGGAAATAACTAGGCGTAAATTGAACGTTAATTTTTTTGGAGAAAAGCTGTTGGAAGAAGGAAAGAACGATAAATTTAAAATTAGCAAAAGTAATGTTTTCGTCCACCATCAGACATTCTAATTGATGAAATTGAATATCGTGGGAGGCATCAATGGCCTCATAGCGATAAACTCTTCCCGGCGATACAATACGAAAGGGAGGTTGATGGGTTTCCATATAATGAACTTGAATAGGGGAGGTGTGTGTTCTCAGCAAAAACTTTTGCTTATTTTTTTCTTGAAAATCATTTTTAATCCAAAAAGTATCCCACATATCGCGCGCTGGATGATCAGCGGGAATGTTTAAGGCATCAAAATTGTAATATTCAGTTTCAACTTCATTACTTTCTACTATTTCAAAACCTAAATTTCCAAAAATTTCTTCGATTT
>JAQVHD010000002.1 GCA_028696375.1 Minisyncoccota bacterium | reverse complement strand
AAAAACTTTCAAAATACCCCATTTAGCAGCGGTGTTAAAAAGCAATGCCTATGGACATGGGTTAAGGGAAATGGGACATTTATTTGATATAAATCCTAATATTTCGCATTTAGTTGTTGATAGTATCATTGAGGCAAAAATTTTGCGGGAGAAAAATATTAGAAAGCCCATCATTATTTTAGGGCATGTATCGCGGAGTGCTCTAAAAGATTTAAAGAAATTTCGCTGTGTTTTAGTGATAAATTCTTTGAAGCAAGCCGAAATTCTTTCCCAAGAAATTAATTTTCCGTTGATAGTACATATCAAAATTGATACGGGTTTGCATCGTCAGGGCGTCTCTTTAGAAGAATTAGTTCCTACTATTAAAATTTTAAAGAAAAATCAGCATTTAAGAATTGAAGGCTTGATGTCGCATTTAGCCGCGCCAGCCAGCAACAAAGAACTTTCTCAGCATCAATTAGAGCGTTGGCAAGAGGGCGTGAGTATTTATAAAGAACAAATTTCTAATTGGCGATCCCATTTATTTCATATTTTAGCTACTGCTGGAATTAATCAATTTTCGCAAATTGAAAATAATTTAGCACGAATAGGTTCTGGCCTTTACGGTTTCGATACTACAACAGAGAAGAATTTATTGTTAAAACCCATTCTATCTTTTTGGGCTAAAGTTGTTAATATAAAAACTGTTCCTAAGGGAGAGGGGGTGGGATACGGTTTTTCTTGGATTGCCGAACGAGATACTCGCACTGCCACAGTTGCCTGCGGTTATTATGAAGGTGTACCGCGTTATCTTAGCAATGTCGGTTATTTTTACTATCACGATCAACCACTGAAAATTATTGGCCGCGTGAGTATGAATTTAACCGTGGTAGATATTTCCTCAATCAGTGATTTAAAGTTAGAAGATGAAATCGAAGTTTTTTCCGATGATCCAAATAAAAAGAATTCCCTCTCGGCTGTAGCCGAAATAGGAAAGACAATTCCATGCGAGGTTATGGTTCGTTTATCTCCTCAAATTAAGAGGGTAATAAAATAACGTCGTAAAGACCATTTAATTTATGAAAAATAAAAACAAGATAATAATTTTAATAGTTGTTGTGTTAATAATAGGAGCGCTTTATTTTTTATATCAGCCAATAAAAAATCAGAAAGAAAGATTATCTCCTACCCAAAAGCCGAATGTAGAAGAAATAGTTCGCTTGTTCAGCCCTCAACCGTATGATTTGACGAGCGGTCATTTAACTATCAAAGGAGAAGTCAGAGGCAACTGGTTTTTTGAAGGCTCTGCGCCATATTATATTGTTTCCGCAGAATTCTCTACCATTGCTTCCGGAATCATTCACGCTCAAGAAGATTGGATGACTGATGACTTTGTGCCTTTTGTTGAAGAAATAGACTTTATTCCTCAAGGAGAAAAAGGCTATCTTGTTTTAAAAAATGACAATCCTTCAGGAATGGCTGAAAAAGATTTGTATTATTCAGTGCCTCTAAAATTTCAACAACCTCAAACAATGACAGTAAAGGCATTTTTCAATAATAATCAGTTTGATCCGGAATATTCTTGTACGGCAGTTTTTCCCGTCGAAAGAAAAATTGTAAAAACTTCAGCAGTAGCCAGAGCAGCACTAGAAGAATTACTTAAAGGACCGACTGATGAAGAAAAAGAGGAAGGTTTTTTTACTAGCATTAATCCCGATGTTAAAATACAATCATTGAAAATAGAAAATGGGACGGCCTATGTGGATTTTAACGAACAGTTAGAATTTCAAGTGGGCGGATCTTGTCGAGTTTCCGCAATTCGAGCTCAAATCACAGAAACTTTAAAACAATTTCCATCAATTAATAACATTATTATTTCTATTAATGGTCGAACAGAGGATATTTTACAACCCTAAAACATTATGAGTAAAAAACCCAAAAAGAACTTAAAAATTTCCCAAGAACATCGTCTTAAAAAAAGCTTGGCTGTTGTACGGCCCGCGAGGCTGAAAAATGTAGTGCACAAGCGACATGTTAAAAAACAAAAATAAAATTAAAATTGATCACTGCGAATTTGGCGAAATTATTGTGAATGGTAAAAAATTTTATCAGATAGTGATTTCTGACAATCAAGTCTCTGAGCGGGACGAAGAAAAATTAGAAGAAGCTTTTCATTCTTCCCACTTTATCGGAGAATGGGAAAAGGAAGCGCTTTTGGCTGGAAAGCCCGAGGTGATTGTTATAGGAAACGGATTCGATGGCGTTTTGCGCGTTAATAATGATTTAATCAATGAAGTTAAAAAAAGAGGCATTGAGATAATCATAAAACGTACGCCTGATGCTGTGAATGTCTATAATCAAATGGTCGAAGAAGGGAAAAAAGTTAATTGTCTAATTCATACAACTTGTTAGATAAAATTTTAAATTTTTATTATCGCGCTCTTAAGAATATTAAAATAGAAGATTCCCAATGGCGGTTATGGTGTAAGCGGAGGAAAACATTAAGAGAGAAAGAAGAGGTGATTATTGAGTCAATTTTGACCCAGCAAACAAATTGGAATAATGTGGAACGAGCCATGAACAATCTTAAAAATGCTCGGCGGGATTCATTAGACGCCATCGACAAGCTATCGCTGAGGCAATTAAAATTTTTAATTAAGCCAGCAGGTTTTTATCAAATTAAAGCAACTTATCTCAAAAATGTGGCTCGATTTGTTGTTCAAAATGGTGGCATTAAAAATTGTGAAAAAATTCCAACATCCTCTTTGAGAAATCAATTACTTAAAATTAAAGGAGTGGGACCGGAAACCGCTGATTCCATTTTACTCTATGCCTTTAATCGTTTGGTTTTTGTTATTGATGCTTATACGAGACGGTTTGTTGAAGAATTTCAAATTACCAATGCCGAAATGAGTTATTCAGAATTACAGCAATATTTTATGAAAAAAATTCCACGTAATATTTTCTTTTATCAAAAAATCCATGCTATAATAGTTTTGTATTATAAAAACAAATTAAAAATATCTTTATGAAAATTACTATTGTTACTAGGAATATCAACAATTTCGAAAATAATATTAATCAAGTTGATACTTACGGTCGAGGCAATCTCGATGATGTCTTGGCTATAAAAAAAATTTTGAGCGAGCGCGGACACGAGGTAAAAACATTAGAAGTAGATATTGATTTATACGAAAATCTTAAATCTAAAAAGCCAGATGTTATTTTTAATCTGGCTGATGATGGTTTTTATGATGATCCACGACTGGAACCTCATGTAGCGGCATTATTTGATATATTAAAAATTCCCTATACCGGGAATAACTATTTCACTTTAGCGCTTTGCCAAAATAAAGCACGAGCCAAAGAAATTTTAACATACAATGGTATTTTAACACCAAGATGGCAAGTTTTTAATAATTCTAATAGAAAACTGAATCCCGAGTTAAAATTTCCTCTAATTGTTAAGCCAATTAGAGAGGATGGGAGCGTTGGGATTAAAGAGCGGTCGGTTGTTAAAAATGACGAGGAGCTCAAAGAGCAAATCGAACACATCCTTGATATTTATCAGCAAGAGGCGTTGGTAGAAGAATTTATCGATGGCCGAGAATTCAACGCGGGTATTATTGGTAACAAAAAATTAACCGTTTTACCTATTGCCGAAATTGATTTTAGCGAATTGCCCCCTAATATTCCGCGGGTGGTAAGTTATCGAGCTAAGTGGGTTAAACAAAGTATTGCTTTCAAAAAAACGCCAGTTGTCTGTCCAGCAAACATCGATGAAAAATTGCAAAAAGATTTAGAGGAGATCTCGAAAAAATGTTATAAAATTTTCGGCTGTCAGGGATATGCGCGTTTGGATATTCGTTACGATGAAAAAGAAAATAAAATTTATGTCTTAGAATTAAATCCCAATCCTGATATCTCCGAAGATGGGGGATTGGCGCGTGAAGCAAAAACAGCGGGAATCTCCTACGAAAATTTGATTTTGAAAATTATAGATTTAGCTCTCAAGAAAGAAGTGTAACAATTTGAAGAAAATGACTAATTTTTAAAGATAGGGCACTGTCATTGTGTGTAAAGGTAAGATTTTTGCATCCCGATATTTTTACCACCTTTTTATCATAGATTTACTCTTCTATTTTCATCATTTTTGATTAATACAGGCGTTTGCCAAGCAGCCATTGACAATTTTTAAAAAATAAATATAATATAACCAACAGAATTTTCGGTGGTATTTTTTACTTCTTTTTTAATTTATGAAAAAAGCCCCACATTCTATTATTTTAATTATTGGATTAATCGGAATTATAGTTTTCTCAATTGAAATTGGGGGGAATTTGCATATTTCCTTTAACCACTTTCTAGCGGCGATTGTTCAATCTGCCGATACCACATGCCCTTTTAATGCTCACCCTACTTCTATTTATGTTTCTCCGAACCCTGCATTCGTTAATCAGACAATAAGAATTAAAACTGATATGATTCCCGAGTGTAATTCTCCTAGTACTTCTTGTGAATGGAGATGGTCGGGAGCAGTGTCGAGCAATACCACCAATAAACTTACGGGTGAATGGACGACAAGCTTTTCCACTATCGGTACTAAGACTATCAAAGTCGAGGTCTATGCTAAAGATGCGACTATTTGTGGTGATCGGTGGATTAAGGTTGCTTCGGGTTGCACATCATTTAATGTTTATGATGCTACCTCTACTCCTACTCCTACTCCTACTCCTACTTCCACTCCTACACCTACTTTGACACCTACCCCTACGAATACACCGACGCCTACTCCAACTCCGACTGTCACAGCAACACCCACCCCCACTCAAACTCCCACCCCAACGCCTACACAAACTCCAACCCCTACACCAACCTGCCCTTCTGTTCCTCATGAAACCAAAATAAATTTCTCTTCTAATCCGGCCTTAATCAATTCTGATGTTATTATTTCTACTGATAACATTCCCGAGTGTAATTCTCCAAGCGCTTCTTGTGAGTGGAGATGGGCGGGAGCAGTAAGCGCTGTGAATAATAAAAAATTGAACGGAAGTTGGACAACGCAATTTAATACTACAGGAACGAAAGAAATTCAAGTTGAGGTGTATGTGCAAGATAAAACAATTTGTGGTGAAAATTGGATTAAGGTAGCCTATGCTTCAGCTAATCTAGAAATTGTGTCAGGGGGAGTAACACCAACGCCGACGCCAACAGAAACGCCTACACCAACAGAAACTCCAACTCCTACACCTACGCCAACTCCATATCGTGGTGGAGGTGGAGGAGGGGGTTATTGGTTAGGTGGAGGAACTCCAACGCCCACAGTTTTGGGTACGTCCACTTGTGCTTTTACCCACTTTGAATCAGCTTTAGCAGAAACAACCTGCTGGATTAATGGTTTGGCAGGAGGTAGTTGCTTTTTAGGCATGTCTGACGGATTTAATGTCCGTTTGGCTGTTTTGGCTAATTCATATCCCAAAGATATTAGAATTAATATATCTACTCATCAATTAAGCAGTTTAGTTAATCCCGCTACTCAAGTAGGTAATTATAGATTTAGTGGCCAAAAAATCGTTCATATAGCGGCAGAAGACAATAATTGTAATCCAGTTGAATTAGAAAACTTAGCCACATTGACGATGAATTATTTTGATAATGAAATCAGGGGCTTTGATGAAAATTCATTGCGTATCTCATATGCTCAACTGACGCCAACTAATTGGAGTTTACTGACAACTTATCGGAATCCTTCACTAAATTCTGTATCAGCACAAATAGTACGCTTTGGCTATTTTGGCATTGTTGGTTTAAGTGAGAAAAAAGTTTTGGGGATTTCTACAACAGCCACCCCATCACCTGGTTTTATTGCCTGGTTTAATCCAACTTGTATTACCGAACCGGTGCAAGATTTGAACAATTTCTATACTCTAGCAGCACTCGCTGATAGAATTAAAAACATTCATATTCCCTGGTATTGGATTTCTCTTCTATTTAATATTTTACTCCTCTTCTGGTTGTTGTGGTTATACGCAGGAAAAAAACTATTAGCCAAATATCGCACAGCGCCTACCGAAGAAACTGCAGCCCTTTCTGCTAATGTGATAGCTACTTCCTCTGATAATCAAAATGAAGTGGAGAAAAAGGAGAATAATAATGCACCACTATCACCAGTTGCTGAATCTCCCTCTCTCGATCACTCAGTTATAAATCTGGGAAGTCCCCAAGGCATTCAAACACTTTCTTCTTCAGTTCAAGAAAACTCTCCACTACCTCATTCTGGATTATCAGAAAATAAGGAGGAAGCCTTGGACGATGAAGAAATTTTGAAACGATTAAAAGCGAAGTTAAACCCTTCTATCTAAATGAAACTAAAAGAGATTGGGGTATGATGCGAAGCCTTTTATTTACAAGGTTACAAAGAAAGGTTTATTTTGTTTGAAAAATCATTTTAAAAGGGTTATAATAATATATCAAATATGGGAGTCGTTGATGAAATTAAGGAAAAATTAGACATTGTTGAGGTGATCGGCGAATATGTAAAACTTACAAAAGCCGGATCTAATTTTCGAGCCCTTTGCCCCTTTCATAAAGAAAAAACCCCATCCTTTATGGTTTCGCCTGAACGTCAAATCTGGCATTGTTTTGGTTGTAATCGTGGAGGAGATATTTTCAGATTTATTATGGAATATGAAAATGTTGATTTCGGAGAAGCGCTGAGAATTTTAGCGAAGAAAGCGGGTGTGGAATTGACCAAGGAAAATCCTGTCTTGAAAAATCAAATAGGTAAACTCTATGAGATTCATGAAAAGGCTGCGGAATTTTTCGAATTGCAATTAGAAAACAATGCTGCGGTTAATCTTTATCTAAAGAATCGAGGCTTAAATGAAGAGACAATAAAAAAATGGCAAATAGGTTTTGCTCCGAATCAGCATGATGCTCTTTTGCGTTTTCTTATTAACAATGGTTTTAAAATAGAAGATATTTTAACCTCAGGTCTTGTTATCAAATCAGAGCAGCAACCCAATTCTTATTTTGATCGTTTTCGAAATAGAATAATTTTCCCCATTTTCAATCATCAAGATCGCATTGTTGCTTTTACCGGAAGAATCTTTGGCGAAGAAAAGAATGAGCCCAAATACTTAAACTCTCCTGAAAATCCTATTTTTAGTAAAGGACGGATTTTATACGGCTTTTCAAAAACCAAAAAAGATATTAGAGAAGCTGATCGAGTACTGCTGGTAGAGGGGCAAATGGATTTCTTAATGGGTTGGCAAAGCGGTATAAAGTATATAGTTGCTACTTCAGGCACTGCTTTAACCGAAGATCAATTACGGGCACTTGGTCGGATAACCAAAAATTTAATTGTCGGTTATGATATGGATGAGGCCGGTCGCTTAGCGGCAGAAAGAGCTATTGATCTAGCCCGATCTTTAGATTTTCACGTTTCTATAATTAGTTTACTCGAAGGCAAAGATTTAGCTGACTTTGCCTTGCTTCATAAGGATCAGGTATCCCAAATTATCGAGAAAGCAGAAGAAGCAGGAGAGTATTATTATCGGAAGGCTCGGACTCAATTTGACCTGAATGATATCAATGGTAAAAGAAAAGCGATAGAGTTTTTGCTTTCAAAGATTGCGTGGATTGATAATCCAATTGAAAAAGGCGAATGGCTTAAAAGAATTGCAGAAGATTTTCAAGTAAGAGAGGATTTCTTGGAAGAAGATTTAGAAAAAATTAAAAAATCTCTTGAAGAAAGGGAGATTAAAGAAACATTGGAAGACAATATTTCAACCACCACAATGTTTAATAGTCGTAAAACAAGAAGAGAATTATTGAGCGAAAGAGCTTTAGCGTTAGCATTAAAAATGCAGGTTGAAAAAGAGCAGTTAGCAGCTATTACTGATTTTCTTGCGGAAGAATACCGAAAGTTAGTTAGAGACGGTCTTTTGAATGAAGAGAACAAAAACGCTCGTGGTTTAAGTGATAATGTGTGGGGAAGTATTGCTTATCTTAAGTTACTAGCTGACTATGAATTTGCTGATGGAGATATCAATTGGGATTTGGAATTTCGAAAGATTACTTTAGAATTAAAAAAAGAATTTTTCCGCCAAACTATTTCTGAAAAAACAGCGCGGCTTAAAGAGGCAGAGCAAAAAAATGATGCCGAAGCCATCGATCAATATTTAAAGGAGTTGCAGAATATATTAAAGGAAATTTCCTAAAATTTTTATTAAAAAGTATGCCCAAAAATAAAGCAAATAAAAAGAATAAAAAAGTTGAAAAAAAATCTTTGAAAAAAAAGAACAAAGCAACATCAACAACAAAAAAGAGGCGAACAAAAATTAAAAAATCTGTTAAGTTGCCAAAAGGAAAGAAGAGCAGTGCTAAGATCGAGAAGAAAAAACACCTCTCGCTTAAAGAAGAAAAATTACAAAATTTAATTAAAAAAGGCGGGGAACGTGGTTTTATTACTGAAGCCGAAATTTTAACAATCTTTCCTCAGGTAGAGAATGATATTTCTCTTCTGGAGGAAATTTATGATCTTTGTGAAAAATCAAACATCGAGGTTGTCGAAAGTAAGGATTTATTAGAATTGCCGGAAGATAGAGTAACAGTACGTGATTTGAAACAAGCGCTCAAGGACGATTCATTTAATTATGAAATGTCCGATGCCGTACAAAATTATCTGCGGGAAATAGGGAAGGTCCCATTACTAACGCCGGCCCAAGAACGGGAATTAGCCAAACGAGCAATGGAAGGCGACAAGGAGGCAAAGAAACAATTAATTCAGAGTAATTTAAGGTTGGTAGTGGCTATAGCCAAGAAGTATGCTAATCGCAGTCAAAACTTAACCCTTCTGGATTTAATTCAAGAAGGTAATATTGGTTTGGCACGCGCTGTAGAAAAATTTGATTATCGAAAAGGATTCAAATTTTCTACTTATGCTACATGGTGGATTCGTCAAGCCATCACGCGCGCTTTAGCTGATCAAACTCGAATTATTCGGATTCCAGTCCATATGATAGAAACTCTTTCCAAATATTCTCAAGCGAGAAGACGATTGGCTCAGGACCTCGGACGAGAACCTTTGCCGGAAGAAATTGCGAATGAGATGGGCGTTGATGTGGATAAAATCCATCATCTTACAAAAATTGCTCAAGATACTGTTTCATTAGAAACTCCAGTTGGCGATTCAGATGAAGAATCATTACTCGGCGAATTTATAGCCGATGAAAAATCATTATCTCCTAGTCAAGCAGCCGCTCAAAAATTAATTCGTGATCAACTAAAGCAAACCCTCGTCGATTTAAGCGATCGAGAGAGGAAAATTTTATCAATGCGTTTTGGCTTAGAAGATGGCGTCATTCATACTTTAGAGGAAGTAGGCAAAGAATTTAATGTTACACGAGAGAGGATTCGTCAAATAGAACAAAAGGCGCTCGAAAAATTAAAGAATAATCCTGAAGTTAAAAAACTTCTTGAAGAAGAACTTTAATTATGAAAAAGAAAAAACTAATAACATTTATTCTGGTTATTATCTTTATTATCTCGCTTTTGATTTGGAGCGTTCCTTTGTTTTTGACCCGATAATTCTTTTAGCAACTTGGAAATCTTCTTGATTAACTACTTTTTCGAATTTTTCTAATTTAACTTTTTGATTTTTCTTTGAACCCGATCCAGAAGCGTGAATAAACAAACCATTGCCTAAATACATCATCGCATGACCAATCCCATTAGGGAATTTTTTATTAAAGTGACCCTTTGTGCCCTTAAAAAAGAGAAGATCGCCGGGTTGGAGATCTTCTTTTTTAAAGAAGGGTGGTTTTTTTCGGGCAGGAATTATTTGACCATATTCTGCCTGTAAAATAGTAGAACGAGGCAATTCAATACCAATTCGGCGATAAGCATACTGAGTGAAACTGGAACAGTCAAAAACTTTTCCAATTTCATGTTTTTTGGCACCGTATTTATAGGGTTTGCCTAATTGTTTTAAAGCAAAATATATCAATCTCTTTTGTTGCTTTTCAACTTGTGATTCTTTCGAATTACATTTCATAGTAGTTAGAGCTATTATAATTGAATAAAATTATAACTCAAATATAATACTTTTGAAATAGAATCTTGTTTAATAATGATCAGCATATCAATGATTAATGTGATGGCCTGGTATGGCAGCGGTTTTCCTAAAACCGCTGCCATACTCCTCATTTTTCTTTTTTAGAAAAATTTTTGTCGCTTTTTGTCTTGACTTTCTGTTTTTATTTTTTATACTTTAATTAAAGCCGCAGAAAACAGGCAGTTATGAAAAACATAAGACCTGTTGAGGCAGGGGGAACGCAACAGTAAAGCGCGAAACGAAATATAAATTCCGTGAAGCGCAAAATAAAAGCGTAAACTAAACTCATTCCGCGGCTTTCGATAAGTCGCTTTTTTTATTTTAATTATGCTTACTCGAGCTCAAAAAGAAAAAATTCTTAATGATTTGATGGATAAAATTAATAAAAATCCAGCGGTACTAATGGTTGATTTTACAGGCCTTAAAGTTGCTGATTTAAGAAATTTAAGAAGAGAATTAAAGAGCAATGGGATGGAACTGAAGGTGGTCAAAAAAACTCTCGTTCAAAAAGTGCTTTCTCGCGAGGGGATAGATTTTAACGTATTTACTTTTCCTGCGTCGATAGCATTAATATTTAGTCCGGAGGAAGGTTTGATGGCTTCAAAAATTGTTTATAAATTTAGTAGTGAAAAAAAGGAGCCAAAGTTAAAGATTCTAGGAGGGTTCATTAATAAGAATTTCTTTTCTGCTGATAATATTATAGAATTAGCCAAATTACCATCAAAAGAAGTTTTGCTTTCTCAGTTAGTATATACTTTAAATTCCTTACCAAGAACTTTAGTCGGAGTTCTCAATGGTAATATTCAGAAATTAGTAATTGCTTTAGATGCAATTACTAAAAAACAGTCATAATTTATGAGCGAAGTTGATAAAAAAATAACTGATATCATTGAGGCAATAGAAAAATTGAATGTGGTAGAATTGTCTCAATTGGTTAAAGCCTTAGAAGAAAAATTTGGTGTTTCTGCTGCTCCTCAAATAATGGCCGTGGCTCAAGGCGGAAACAGCGGTGCAGCTGCTGGTGCTGAAGAAAAAACAACGGTGGACGTCATTTTGCAGAGCGCCGGAGATTCAAAAGTACAGGTAATTAAACTGGTTAAGGATTTAACCGGTTTGGGTTTAAAAGAAGCTAAAGATTTGGTTGATGCGGCGCCTAAAGCTATTAAGCAAGGAATTAAACCGGAAGAGGCCGAACAGATCAAAAAGACATTAGAAGAAGCTGGTGCGACAGTAGAAATTAAATAAATTGAAAGGATAAAAGCAGCCACGCCCTCTTAAAGAGGGCGTGGCTGCTTTTATAAATTAGTGGGTAATGCAGGATTCGAACCTGCGACCTCGTCGATGTGAACGACGCGCTCTAACCAACTGAGCTAATTACCCATCCGTATCTATTTTAATAAATTCTTCAAAAAATGCAAAGTATCAATAAAATTTCAAATTTAAGTTAGATATGTTTTAAAAAATAAAGCAAGTGGGATCTTGGGTTGTTTTATTCATTATTATTTTTCATGTTATTTTACTTTGTCATTTTGAGATTTGAGATTTAAGATTTGAGATTATATAATTAATATTATGATTTATCGCGGCATAGCCACATTTGGATTAGATGAAGGAAAATGCCCTCGTTGGCTTTTTGAGCGAATGACTAATTTGGGGAGGGAAATAATCGAAGTGATGATTAGTGAATATAGTCCAGACGAATTTATTAAAAGAATTGCTGATCCAGTTTGGTTTCAATCATTGGGAACAGTTTTGGCTTTTGATTGGAATGCATCTGGCCTGACAACAGTCTTAACAGCAGCGTTGAAGGAAGCTATCAGAGGGAGAGAAAAAGAACTCGGAATTTTTATCTGCGGTGGGAAAGGGAAAACATCTCGAAAAACTCCTGACGAAATAGAGCAGTGGGGCAGTATTTTAAGTCTTCCCGATGGCTACGTTAATTCCTTGGTTTATAATTCAAAAATGACGGCAAAAGTTGATAGTGCTTTAATTCAAGATGGTTTTCAGATTTATCATCATGCTCTGTTTTTCTCAAAAAATGGTAGTTGGGCTGTCATCCAACAGGGGATGAATATTAAAAATCAATCAGCGCGACGCTATCACTGGTACTCCAAAAAAGTTACTGATTTAGTGAAAGAACCTCATACAGGAATCGTTAGCCAACTACTTAATCAGCCAGCGCTTAATTTAACAGCGCTTGAAAGCGAAAGAACCCGACAAGTAAGCACTGAACTTGTGCAGGGGAATTATTATGATTTAATGAAGGACATAAAAATTTTAGCTAAATATTTTTCGGACTACTCCCAAATGGCGAAGGTGAAATCCAACGGTCAGCAAACGATATTTCTTAATTTAGAAAATCGTGAATTTGTTTGGCATCCTGTTGTTAGGAAAGATTTTTTCAAAAATAAATACTTACAAAAAATTTTATACCTCGTTTGTGAGCATCAGCCGGAAACATATGAAAAATTGCTTTCGCTTAAAGGAGTTGGACCAAAAACCATTCGAGCTTTATCACTTGTTTCAGAAATTATCTATGGAGCAAAACCTTCCTATCGCGATCCCGCTCGCTATTCTTTTGCCCACGGAGGAAAAGATAGTACGCCTTATCCTGTGGATCGACAAACATACGATCAAACTATCAAATTTTTTGCCGACGTTGTTTCTAAGAGTAAATTACAAATAAACGAAAAGAACAAAATCTTCAATAAATTAAAAACCTCAAAATAAATTATGCGTTTTAAAGTTCCTCAAGACTCAGAAACAATTATTTGGACAAAACACGCTATTGAAAAGATGATGCAGTATCAATTATCGGAATCTCGCATTAGAAGAGTGTTGCATACACCGCATCGCATTGAAGAAGGCATTGCTCCTCAAACAATTGCTGCGATGCAAAGCGTTGGCACTCCTAAGCATCCCAAAGAAATTTGGGTGATGTTTCAAGAGATAAAAATAAAAAACAACAAAAGAAATAAAAAAATTAAAATCAACCCGCTTCATCAAAGAATTCGTATTATTAGTGTTTGGAGATACCCCGGAAAAACACCCATTCGTGAATTACCACAACTTCCAGAAGACGAGTGGGAATTTCTTAAAAAAGGCCTTTTTGTTAATTAAGATTATCGGTGTGGATAAGCTGTGGAAATAAGCAAACAAAATAAAAGGGATAATAGAAAAAAAGCCGCATTTTATGCGGCTTTTTAAATTTTATTTTCTCAAAAAATAATGCATTTACCGCTTAATTCTCATTTTGCAATCATATTTAAAATTGTGTATTATGTAATTGTAGTGGGGAATTGTGGATAACTGTGGGGATAACCAAACTAAATTGTGGATAATTAATATGCTCATCGGCGAATATCATTACAATCTGGATAACAAAGGACGAGTTGCTCTTCCGGCGAAAATGCGGCATGAGCTGGGCGAAACGGTAGTTATTACTCGAGGATTGGATTCTTGTTTATTTGTTTATCCAAAAAAGGAGTGGGAGTTACTGCTAACTCATTTAGCTAATTTACCACTCTCTCAGGCTAATTCCCGAGCCTTTTCTCGATTTATGCTAGCGGGAGCAGTGGAAGCAGAAATTGATCAGCAAGGGCGAGTCCTTATTCCCGATTATTTAAGAAAATTTGCCGGTTTGAATAAGAAGGTGGTTATTGCTGGTGTGAATAATCGTTTAGAAATTTGGGATGAAAATCTCTGGAATGAATATCGTCTTAAAACAGAGAGGGATGCTAATGATATTGCAGAAAAATTGATTAATTTTGGGATATAGCCACCACTCTATGCACATACCTGTTCTTTTACAAGAAGTTATACAATTCCTTAATCCTCAATCGAATGAAAATTTTATTGATGCCACGGTAGGAGAGGGCGGTTATACTTTAGCAATTCTTCAGCATACGGCTCCTTTTGGAAAAGTTTTGGGCATTGATTTGGATGGTGAGGCATTGAAATTGGCCGAGAAGAAATTGATGGCCTTTGGAGAGCGAGTGATTTTTCGACAAGGAAATTTTAAAGACATTGCTAAGATTGCCCGAAAAGAGAACTTCGAATCTGTTAATGGCGTTGTTTTCGATTTAGGATTGGGCACTTTCCAAATTGAAGAATCGCAAAGGGGATTTTCTTTTTTGCGAGACGAACCATTAAAAATGACCTTTGATCCTCGAAATACGTTGACAGCCGAAAAGGTTATAAATGAAATGGACGTTAATGAGCTTGCGAAAATTTTTCGAGAATACGGAGAAGAAAAAAACGCCTATCGGATTGCAAAAGCCATTGGCGAAGCAAGAGAAAAGGAAAGGATAACAACCACAGGTCAATTAGTAAATATTATTATGAAATGTGGCGTTAAAAAAACCAAAATTCATCCCGCCACAAAAGTTTTTCAAGCTCTCCGCATTTATGTAAATGATGAATTAAATAATCTAGGCCAAGCATTAAGGGGATCAGCGGAAATTTTAGAAAAAAAGGGAAGAATTGCTGTTGTAAGTTATCATTCGTTGGAGGATCGAATTGTTAAAAATTTTTTTAGAGATCAGCAAAAAGAGGGAGTTCTTAAAATTATTACTAAAAAACCCATTACTCCCACCAAGGTCGAAATTTTAAATAATTATCGCAGTCGTTCCGCTAAATTGCGGGTGGCCCAAAAAATAATATGACAGTAATTAGTTTAAAACATAATCGTTATAATCTAGTGACACAACGAATGAATTGGCAAAAAAAGAATAATAGAGCTTTAGCATCTCGGTTTTCTTTTATTGCTTTATTCAATGTGATGCTCGTAGTGTTAATTATTACCAGCGTCATCGGCGTTTCTGTTTTACAAGTTAAGATGGCTAATTATCGTTTGGATATAAAAGATTTAACATCGCAATCGATCATTTTCGAACAAAAAAATGCCGAATTAAAAAATCAGGTGGCTTCAGTCCAAACTTTTGATACTTTCGCGCCCATCGTAGAAAAAAAGGGATTAATTTTAGTGAACGCTCCAACCTATTTTTCTTTGAATCAAAATCCCCAAACAGAAGTTGGATTAACTAATTTGAATAATTTATAATATATTTAAATGAGACGAAAAAAAACGAAACAATTTTTAAATAATTGGCGTTTATATTTTATTTTAATTATTTTTGTTTTAAGTGCTGGAATAATGCTATGGCGGCTTTACTCATTACAAATTCTTCATTATGAAGATTTTTCTCAAAAAGCAGCCGCTCAAGTAAAAACAACGGAACAAATTAAAAACAACCTGCAATACTTGAGAGGGACTATTTATTTTCAAACCCGAGATGGGTCTTTGATTCCAGTAGCGGTTAACAAGAGATTTTTTGAAATTTATGCTGTTCCAAAAGAGATTGAAGATGTTGTAGAAACTGCTGAGATTTTATCGAAGCAGTTCGATTTGTCTTATGAAGATTTAATAATCAAATTTTCCAAAAAACAAAGTTTGTATGAACTAGTAATGAAAAAAGTCGATGAAGCGTCGGCTCAAAAAGTCAACGATCTCCATTTGAAAGGAGTTTATACCAAGGAATATATTGGTCGATATTACCCCTATCAAGAATTTGCTTCTCAAGTCATTGGCTATGCAAAAGACGACGTCAAGGATTTTCACGGACAATATGGTTTAGAAAAATACTATGATGATTATTTATCTAATCAATCTCAATCTAAGAATTTATTCGATTTTTTATCATTGAAAAACCTAACTTATAGTCGTTCCAATAGCGATATTATTACCACAATAGATTTTAATATTCAAAAAAAAGCAGAGGATTTGCTACAAAAAAACGTGAAAGAATGGAAAGCTGAAGGTGGAACAATTATTGTAATGGAGCCAAAAACAGGCAAGGTTTTAGCTTTAGCTAATTATCCTAATTTTGATCCCAATCATTATTCTTCTTATCCACTCACCTCATTTTTAAATCCAGCGACACAGTTAACATATGAACCGGGATCAGTTTTTAAAATTATTACCGTAGCCGCTGGCTTGGACTCTCATCGTATTACTCCTCAAACTCAATTTTATGATAATGGAGAAGTTATTGTAAATGGTAAAAAGATTCAAAATTGGGATTTGAAGGCTCACGGTGCTTGTAATGTTTTTGATATCATCGCCTATAGTTTAAATACTGGCGCGGTATATTTAGAAAAATTGATTGGTCATGATATTTTTCATCAGTATGTTTTAGATTTTGGGTTCAATCAGAAAACGGGAATTGATTTACCCAATGAAACTGTAGGCAATATTAATAATTTGAAAAGCTTTAATGATATTTATTTTGCCACTGCTTCTTTTGGTCAGGGCATTTCTGTTACCCCTATTGCAATGATTAATGCCTTTGCTGCTATTGCTAACAACGGATTAATGATGACGCCTTATGTGACAGAATCCATTATTGATTCAGAGGGTAATCAGGAAAAAATAATTGAACCAAAACCCAAAGAACAAATTATTAGTGCAGAAGTGGCTAATCAATTAAGAATAATTATGGTCAATTCCGTAGAAAAAAACAAAGTAGCAGAAATTAAAGGTTATCAAATTGCAGGAAAAACTGGCACGGCCCAAATTCCAGATGCCAAGGGTACTTATTCTAGTAAAACCATTCAATCCTTCATTGGTTATGCGCCGGCTGAGGATCCCCGCTTTATTGTTTTGGTCAAATTAGACAAGCCAGAGGCGCCATTAGCAGGGTCGACTGTTGTGCCAATGTTTCGAGACTTAACTAAGTTTATTTTAGACTATTATGAAATCCCGCCCCGTTTTTAATATCTTAAAAAATATTCTGCGATTACTAGCTCAGTGGACACTTGCTAAATATAAACCAGCCGTAATTGGCATTACGGGTAGCGTTGGTAAAACTTCAACCAAGGAGGCCGTTTATGCTGTTTTAAAAGGGGAGCGGCGAACAAGACGTTCGCAAGGCAATTTTAATAATGAACTGGGAGTGCCTCTAACTATTTTAGGCGATTATAAAGAAATTCGAGGAATTTTATTTTGGCCAAAAGTCATTTTTCAAGCATTAGGTCAGTTGGTTGTTTTTAATAAAAATTATCCTGAAATTTTGGTATTAGAAATGGCAGCAGATCGACCAGGAGATATAGAATATCTAACGCGTTTGGCGCGACCAAAAATAGGCATTATCACTGCCATCGGAAAAATTCCGGTTCATGTGGAATTTTATCCTAATCCTGCCGCTGTTGCTCGAGAAAAAGCGCATTTGATAGAGTTTTTGCCAGCGAATGGTTTTGCTATTTTGAATCGCGACGATGATTTTGTTTGGGATTTAAGAACGAAAACACGGGCTCATGTGGTTAGTTATGGTTTTGAAGAAGATGCCGATATCCAAATTATTAATTTTGAATATAAATTTGATGAGAATGAATTTCCAGAGGGTATTACTTTTAAAATTCAGTATGGCAATGTTTTTGTGCCATTCCACCTTTACCGAGTAATGGGTAAGCCTCAGATTTATTCCATCGCTGCTGCGGTAGCGGTAGGAATTGTTTTTGGCATCAATTTAGTGAAAATTAGTGATTATTTAGCTAATTATCAGCCACCTGATCATCGAATGAGAATTCTTAAAGGAATTAAAAATAGTGTTATTTTAGATGATTGCTACAATGCTTCGCCAATTTCAATGAAAGCTGCCCTTGAAACTTTAAGCTCTTTTACGCAACGTCGTAAAGTAGCAGTTTTAGGCGATATGCTCGAATTAGGAAAATATACTACCGAAGCTCATGAAGAAATTGGAAAAGAAACAGCTAAGAAAGTTGATTTTCTTATTTGTGTGGGGTCCGCAGCTCGACTCATCGCTGATTCAGCCATTAAGCACGGCCTCGATAAAAATAAAGTGCTGATTTTTAATAACAGTGAAAGTGCTAGTAAAATGATTAAAAAAGCAATCACCAATAATGATGTCATTTTGGTGAAAGGATCACATGCCATGCAGTTAGAAAAAATTGTTGAAGAATTAAAAATAGAATAAAAGACCGCTTAAAAAGCGGTCTTGATTTTCGTTAACGGTTGATCAAATTTAAAACCCTGCACGCGGTTTCATAAATTTTTGAGCGCCATCCCTCGCGTGTCCACCAAAAATCACAATCTCCATTGTACGCCGGTCTAACAGGAGCCAGATATACCGAACATGCAGCATCTTTTATTAATGACAACTGCTTTAGGACTTTCTTCATCCTCCGAACCATATCAACATGACACACTATAACGATTTTCTCCCATTCTTTTTGTTCGATCAGATCAAGAACTCTATCTAATTTTCCAAAAAGAGTTAGAGCACCTACTTGACTTATTTTTTCAACGAGAGCTGGTTCGGTATGATAGCGTCTAACAAATCGATACATTTTAACAGTTTCATTGGGAATCCAGCGGGTTTGGATATCTATTTCCTCAGATTCTTCGCGTTCACTAGCCATTTCTTGACCAACAAGAATGAGGGGAACATTGTTTTGCAGAGCAATCAGGGCAGCCGTGGAACAGATGCTTTTTGTCTGATCAGAAATGTCCGTGAAATCTCGTTTGAAGCCCATTCCAAGAGCAACAACAGCACTGATTTTATCTTGGGGCGTCCATTTGAAAAAGCTAATTTTTGAGCTCATTTTAGCCTCCTTTATTTTAAAATTAAATAGCTACTTTTAGTTTACTTCCTTCTTATTATTTTGTCAATTTTTTTAAAAATCCGATAAATCCTTTATTTTTTATCAATTTTGGGTAAAATAGCAATTAAGCCCCTGTCGTCTAGTGGCCAGGACGCCACTCTCTCAAGGTGGAAACATGGGTTCGATTCCCATCAGGGGCGCTATAAAAAGTCAACAATCAAAATGGGAAACTCAAAATGAAAAAATTTCCCTCATTTTGACATTTAACCTTCGGATTTTCGATAGTTTTTGACTTTTAACCTCTAAATTTTTATAATGTGTTCAATGGCCAAAGACGAATTAAAAAATTTTTTAAAAGAGCGTTGGGTTAAAGCATGTCTTATTGTAAATATTATTCTTTTACTGACGTCTCTAATTATTATTTTTGTTAATATTAAAGCATTGCCCCAGCGTTCCTACATTCTTTATTATACTTCTCTCGAGGGGATTAAAATGACCGGTTATTTCTGGAATTTTTATCTTTTTTGGTTTATCGGTTTTTTCTTTTCGGTCTTGCATCTTTTGTTAGCTTTTGTTTTTTGGTATCGGATAAAAAAACTTTCACAGTTTATTTTATCAAGCAATATTTTACTTAATATTTTTTTGCTTTTAGCAATTGCGGCTATTGTTGCGGTTAATCTTTAAAATTCATCTTAATAATTCGCAATTCGCCGGGTTTTAGTCTAAGGGGATAATTTTTGATCATTTGGGTTTTTGTTAATCCCTTTATTTTTGATTCTAGTAACCAAAGGGGGTCGCCATGACTAATAATTAAAATGTTTTTCTGGTGATAGCGATCATTGATTTTTTTCCAAAAATTGAAAAATCTTTTAAGACATTGATTAAGCGTTTCGCCCTGAGGAACTTTTTTAGAAAATCGCTCTAATGGGTTTTGAAAATAAGCATGATAAACATTGGGATGAAGACCATTAAAGATTCCGAAGTTTAACTCTCTCAGTGCTTTTTTAAGAACAATCGGTTTTTTTATCTTTTTGGCAATAATTTGAGCCGTTTCTTGCGTCCGAGTTAAATCTGATGAGAAAATTAAATCTATTTCTTTATTTTTTAAAAAATCAGCTTGTTTTTTAATTTTAGCCTTGCCTCGAGGTGTAAGGTGGGATGTTTTAATTTCGGGCCAACATGAAAGCCAGCGCGGTTCTCTATTTGAAAACGCTTCGCCGTGACGTAATAAAAAATAGTTATTATTTATTTTTGGCATAGTTTTTATTATAAATTAAAATTCAAAAATCCAAAAGCTAAAAATCAGCTGAATAGCAAATTTTTAAGAGATTCTAAAAGAATAATAAAAAAATTAGAAAATTTTAGAATTTGAATTTTTGTAAAAAAGTGATAAAATAAATAAATAATTAAAAATTTACTATGGCTTTAAAACTTTTTCATTCTGATCCGAGTCAAAAATTTTATCAAAAAAACAAAGGATTTATTGACAAGGTAAACGCATTAGAACTCGATTTAGAAAAATTAAGCGATTTTTCTCTTCGAGAAAAATCGCTACTTTTAAAAGAGAGAGTAAAAACGCCAACGGATTTAGAGGATGTTTTAGTTGAAGGATTTGCTTTGGTTCGTGAAGCAGCAAAGCGAGCATTAAAACAAAGACATTATGATGTCCAATTATTAGGGGGATTAGCACTTCATCAAGGAAAAATTGCCGAGATGAAAACTGGCGAGGGGAAAACATTAGCCGCTACTTTGCCAGTTTATCTTAATGCTCTTACCCAAAAAGGCGTTCATGTTGTAACGGTCAATGATTATTTAGCTAAACGCGATGCTGTCTGGATGGGTCAGATTTATTATCTCTTAGGTCTTTCGATAGGTTGTATTACTCATGACGAGGCATTTATTTATGACCCGGATTATAAAAAATCCCAAAATTCAAATCTCGAAATTCATAACGCAAACGCAATAGATGAAAAAAGAGATACGACAGGCGGTTTCAAAGTATTTTATGAATATTTAAGACCAGTATCTCGCAAAGAAGCCTATGGAGCCGATATTACTTATGGAACTAATAATGAGTTTGGCTTTGATTACTTAAGAGATAATCTCGTTTATGATTTAGATCAAAAAGTACAGCGTGGCCATTATTTTGCCATCGTTGATGAAGTTGACAGTATTTTAATTGATGAAGCGCGAACACCTTTAATTATTACCATTCCTGATACAGAAGCCAGTGAGTCTTATAAACTTTTTGTCAAAATTGTGCCTCATTTAAAAAAAGATATCGACTATCAAGTAGATGAAAAATTAAGATCAGTGCTTATTCTGGATAGCGGCATTGAAAAGGTAGAAAAAATGTTGGGTATAAAAAATCTATACTCTCCCGAAAATTTCCGATATGTTCATTATCTGGAGGAATCATTAAAAGCCCACGCATTGTTTAAACGGGATAAAGATTATATTGTTAAAGATGGAGAGGTGGTTATTGTAGATGAATTTACCGGTCGTTTATTGTTTGGTCGGCGTTATTCTGGAGGACTCCATCAGGCAATCGAAGCCAAGGAAGGCGTAGAAGTGAAACAGGAGAATCGGATTTTAGCGAGTATTACTTTTCAAAATTATTTCCGTATGTATGAAAAATTAGCCGGAATGACGGGTACGGCTCTCACTTCAGCTGAAGAATTTGATAAGGTTTATAGGTTGGATGTTGTACCTATTCCTACGAATAAGCCGATGATTCGTAAAGATTTACCAGATTTGGTTTATAAAACCCAAGAAGAAAAATGGAGAGCTATTGTGGAAGAGATTAAAAAAAGACACAAGATGGGCCAGCCTCTCTTGGTGGGTACGGTTTCTATTGAAAATAATGAGAAGCTTTCAGCGATGCTTTCCAGAGAAGGAATTCCCCATAATATATTAAATGCCAAAAACCACGAAAAAGAAGGAGAAATTATAGCTCAGGCAGGTAAATTAAAAGCTGTTACTGTTGCAACTAATATGGCGGGAAGGGGAGTAGACATTATATTAGGTGGCAATCCTCCCATTGCGGAAGAAGCGGATAAAGTAAAAGAGTTAGGCGGTCTTCATGTTATTGGAACAGAAAGACACGAAGCTCGTCGTATAGATGATCAATTGCGGGGTCGGGCCGGCAGGCAAGGGGATCCAGGTTCTTCTCAGTTTTTTGTTTCACTCGAAGATGATCTAATGAGAATTTTTGGCGGTGAGCGCATAAAATCACTGATGAACACTTTAAATTATCCCGAAGGAACGCCTATTCAATCTAAAATAGTTAATCACGCTATCGAATCGGCTCAATCTAAAATTGAGGGATTAAATTTCGATGCTCGAAAATATACACTTGAATTCGACGATGTTTTGAATAAGCAGCGAAAAGTCTTTTATGAATATCGGAATAAAATTTTAGAGTTGGCTCGAGAGAAAAACCTTCTTAAGGAGGTCGAAAGTATTATCCAAAACAACATTCAGGAGTTCATTCAATTGCCTATCGATAACATTGAGCCAGTTTTGAAAGAATTAAATATTTTAGAGGGGGGAGTTAATTTGAAGGAAATTCCGATGAATGATCTTTACAATTTTCTTTTAGAAAAAACTATGCTGGCATTTGAAAAAACCAAATCATCATTAGGTGTAGAATTACTGGAAAATGTCTCGAAGTCTATGATGTTAAATATTTTAGATAATCTATGGACAAATCATTTAGAAAATCTTGAATATCTACGGGAAGCAGTCCAATTAAGAGCTTATGGCCAGCATGATCCTTTAGTTGAATATAAAACCAATGCTTTTCAGCTGTTTAAAGATTTTTTTAAACGTTTTGATCAAATGTTTTTTGAAATTGTTTTCCAGCTAAAAAAACCGCAGGTAGCGCCAATAACCGAAACAAAACCACCCTTGCCATCAGATATTCCGCCGGAAAAATTCAAAAATGTTGGTCGGAACGATCCTTGTCCATGCGGTAGTGGAAAAAAATTTAAAAAATGTCACGGAAGATAAAATTAAAACCGCAGGGTAAAAACCATGCGGTTTTTTTCATTAGCTTTTATTATTTGTGCATTGCTATTCTGTAATTATTGCAGGTATTAAATTGGGAAAAATAGTTAAAATTCTCTCCGTCATTTATTACGCGCTTCGTAGAAATGCGTAAAGTAAAGCCTGTTAAGCATTCACAATAAATAAAAAGTTTGCTAAAATAAAAATGTCGCTTCGTTTAAAAGCGAAGCGACATAAAAAATTAACTCTTATTCTTTTTCTTTTTTAGTTCTTCTACGTAAGGGTTTTTCCATTTCCCATTAATATTATCCGTGCTCTTGTACTCCCGGCTGTATATGAGATCAACCAATTTTTGTTCTTCTTCTTCTTCTTCTTCTTCTCTTGTTCGAATCATTACTATTTGCGTTTCTAAACGTTTATAAAGACTTGCAGACATCCCAAACTTCTTCATGAAATATTGATCCCTAAATTGCCGGCGGGCATCACATAAACAACCGAAGGCCCCACATTTAATGCAGATAATTGGCGTACAATATTCTTCATAACCATCCGCTCTTATTGCCCACTCATGACGACAATTTTTTCGACCATATCTTCCATACCTTATTGCCATTTTACACCTCCTTTTAATAAAATGTTAATAAGCGCTACTTAGATTATAATTTCGAATTTAAAATAAAGCAAGATTATGAATCAGCAAAAAATTAGTCAGTTAGAAATTCAACAAGAAAAATTTAGCGGACCGCTCGATTTACTTCTAAGTTTAATTGAGGAAAGAAAATTAGAAATTACAGAAGTTAATTTAGCTCAAGTAACGGATGCCTTTCTAAGCTATATAGGCGATTTAAAACAGGCTTCACCTGATGCTTTAGCTGATTTTTTGGTAGTAGCCGCAAAATTAATTTTAATTAAATCTAAAAGTTTGTTGCCCACTCTTGAATTAAGCGCCGAAGAAGAGACAGAGATTAAAGATTTAACCGAACGTTTGGAAATTTATCGTTTATTTAAAAATGCTTCTCAGTTTATCAAAGAAAAATTTACCCAAAATCAGATGTTTGCTCGAGAATTTTTGATTAATCAATCACCGATTTTTTATCCGCCAGAGCATTGCACGCCAGAAATGCTATATAATTCGTTTGTAAAAACCTGGCAAGAATTTAGTAGCTTGGGCGAAATAGCGATTGAAAAAATCAAAAAAGTTATTAAGATAGAAGAGAAAATCGAGAACCTTCTTAAGATTTTAACTGAGCGAACATCATCAGAATTTAACCAATTAGTTTCCAAAAGAGCAAAAATAGAAGTGGTAGTTACTTTTTTAGCCATCTTGCAAATGTTTAAAGAGCAGCTGATTATGGTTGAGCAACAAGAAAATTTTGGTGAAATTATGATAACCATTAAACAATCTCACTATCATGAATGACTTATCCAGAAAAATTGAAGCTATTCTTTTTGTTGCTGGTGAACCGGTGGAATTTCAGAGATTGGCCGATTTGTTGGAGGTTCCAGTAAAAGAAATTCGGCAAAGCATTCAAGAGGTGCAGAACGATTATCAAACCAATAAACGAGGGTTGGCGCTTATTGTTTTTGACGATCAAGTTCAATTAACGACCGCCTCAGATTTAGGAGAAACAATCGAAAAATTTCTTCAAAAAATTCTTAAAGAAGACCTTACGCCGGCATCCCTAGAAACTCTTTCTATAATTGCTTATAAGGGGCCCATTAGTCGAGCAGAAATTGACAATATTCGAGGAGTTAATTCCTCCTATATTCTCAGAAATTTATTAATTCGCGGATTAATTAATCGTGAAATCGATCCACATCGAGCTAACGCTTTCATTTATAAGATCAGTTTTGATTTTCTAAGAAAAATGGGATTAGAAAAAATAGAAGAATTGCCTGATTATGAAAAATATCATAATTTATAATTTATGGATAGTTGGAAAAAAATTATAAAAATAATTCTTATTGTTATAGTGGGGGTTGGAATCGGTTTTGGAGGCAGCTGGTTCTACGCTCGCTTCTTTATTAATAATGATTCCCGTCTTAATGGGCATTCTTTTTCGGTTCAATACACAGCTCGTTCTAATCTCTCGGCCATTACTTATCCTTTTCGTAATTGGGATGTTCGGAATGATCCATCGATAAATGCCGAAGGAGCACTTTTAGCAGACCTCGATTCAGATTTTATATTTTATCAAAAGCAGCCAAACTTGAGACGACCCATTGCTTCCTTAACAAAACTAATGACAGCTGTTGTTGCAGAAAATAATTTTAGCCCCGACGAAGAAGTAATAATTTCGGAAAAAGCTCTTAATATTGATGGAGATCTCAATATTTTTTATCAGGACGAAAGATTAAAAGTGAATGATCTGATAAAAGCACTTTTGATGATTTCTTCCAATAAAGCAGCTCAGGCGCTCGCCTTGCATATGGGTGAAGAAAAATTTGTTGGATTGATGAATGAAATGGCGAAAGAATTAGAAATGACTCAAACAACATTTGTAGAGCCAAGTGGTTTGAGCTTTCTCAACCAGTCAACGCCATCTGATTTAAAAAAATTATTGCGCTATATTGTTGATGAACATCCCAACTTATTAATTATTTCAAAAACCGCTCAAGATAAAATAACTGGTATTTATAATAAAGGCCAAAAATCAATAGCAGTAGAGCATAATCTATCCAACATTAATCTTCTTTCGCATAACCCTGATTTTCTAAACGAAATCAATGTCATCTATGCTGGTGGAAAGACGGGTTTTACTGATGAAGCCTGGCAGACTTTTTGCGGAGTTTTTTTGGTTCCTAGCCAAAGAAGCAATGAACCGCCCCGCCGAGTTTTAGTTGTTGTTTTAAGGACATCTGATCGTTATAATGATATAGAAACGCTATTGCGTTGGCTGAATAAAGCTTATGTCTTTTGAGCTTATTATTTTACAATTATCACGTCTTTTTATCCTCTCAACCGTCTCTTTTATTTTGTCGCTATTACTTACACCGGTTTTATTAAAGATTTTATCAAAATATAATGTTGGTAAGCAGATCAGAATTGAAGGCGCCCCTATTTTTGCTAGTTTTCATCAGAAAAAAGAGGGAACGCCGACAATGGGCGGAATTTTAATTTGGTTGACTACTGCTATTATTGCCTTCGCCGTCTTCATTTTAAGTAAAATTTTTGATCAAGTTTTCGATTATTTTAATTTTGTTAGCCGCCCTCAAACTTATTTACCGTTATTCTCACTTATTGGTGCGGCTTTGATTGGATTAGCTGATGATATTTTTGGCGTTTTAAAACGAGGGCCGAAGGGTGGAGGATTAAGCGTTAGACAAAAATTGATTCTTTATTTTATTATCGCTTTAGTGGGTGCGTCGTGGTTTTATTTTAAACTCAATTGGGATGTCGTGCATATTCCATTTTTGGGAGATATTTCTTTGGGGCCGTGGTATATTTTGTTTTTTATTTTTGTTGTTGTCGGCACAGCTCATGCTACGAATTTAACAGATGGATTAGACGGATTAGCGGGCGGCGTTATGCTTTTTGCTTATTTGGCAATGGCTGTAGTTGCTTTTGTGCAAAGTCGTTTTGATCTTGCCACTTTTATTGGTGTTATTTTAGGGGCGCTTCTGGCCTTTTTGTGGTTTAATATTCATCCCGCGCGTTTTTTTATGGGCGATACTGGATCGATGGCTTTAGGCATCACCCTTGGCGTTTTAGCAATGTACACTAATACTGCTTTTCTTCTTCCTTTTTTTGCCTTTATTCCTTTAGTTGAAACATTATCGGTTATTGTTCAATTGATTAGTAAAAAATTCAGAAAAAAGAAAGTTTTTCTTTCTTCACCTATTCATCATCATTTTGAAGCCATTGGTTGGCCGGAAGAAAAAATTACCATGCGTTTTTGGATTATTTCTGCTATTTCAACAGTTTTTGGATTGGTGATTTTCTTTATTGATAAAATCCTCTAAGAGAATTCAAATGTCAAAATGTAAATGCAAAATTAATGTAGCGGAAAAATTTCCTCTGGAAATTTTTCCGCTTTATTTATGCTCATTTTTCAGGTTTTTTAAGATGACGGAATAAACTTTCGCGTTTTTCTTGACAAATCAACCTTTTTGATTATTCTTATAATCAGAGACTTTGAAAATTTTTTAAAAGGAGGAGAAAGTGTTCAGAAAATTTAAAAAGAGATTAGTAAAAATTACGGAAAAGGAAGAAAAAGATCATTGTGTTTTCTGTGGAGCCAGAACGGAGTATACGAAAGATACTCATATTAATTGGAGAAAGTACTACGTGGAAGGTGCCGGGCAGCTGTGCCAAAGATGTTTTGAAAGAATTTATGGAGTGGAGGATGAAGATGAAACCAGAAATTGAAGAAATCCGTTTTCGAATTGGTAATTTCCTTGTATTTTTTATCTCGGTTCCAACCAAAAACGGTAAAAAACAACCCAGATTAAAATACTGGGTAAAAGATGGTGCTATAATTCAGGATCCAGCAGAAAGTAAGAAAGACATCCCCTCGCAAGCGCTGCGCGAAGCTTATGCCCGGGCGGCTATTATTTTCAACAAATTTTAATGAGAAATTAAAACGGGAAGCTATATCAGCTCCCGTTTTTTATTTCTAAAAGCCACAAATGATGATTAATTTATTTTCAAATTTGCTGGCAGGACAGCTAGAGCGGGTAGAAAGATTTGAAAATTTATATTGTTTGTTTGCTCGTCAATTTTAACTTTTGACATTCTTCATTTTGAAATTTGAGATTTGAGATTGGAGATTTTCTTTTGGTATCCGCACCAAAATGCATAACCATCGAGCGCTTTTTTATTTTCTGGTTGGATTTTTTTAATAAATAAGCCTTTCTCAGCGCATTTAACAATGAGTTGGTTATCCAGACAGAAAAATTCGCCAACTGTTTTGTCTTTCAGAATATTTTCATCTTTAAAAATATCAGCCTCCAAAATCTTGTATGTTTTTCCGTTGCGTTGAAAATAAACGTTAGGCCACACTTCGAAAGCACGAATCTTTCTTTCGATTAATTCAGCTGGCCCATTAAAATCCGTCAGCCCATCTTCTTTTTTAATTATTTTGCAATAAGTCGCTTTCTCGTGATCTTGAGGAATGGGTTGGATTTCGCCGTTTAACCATTGAGGTAATGTTTCAATTAATAATTTGATTGCTTCCTCAATGCATTTTTCTTCTAATTCTCTGTAAGTTAATTTTGAGATTTGAGAATTGAGCTTTGAGCTTTTGATAATGGGCCCATGGTCCATTTCTTCATCCATTAAAATAATAGAAATACCAGTTTCAGTATCTCCTGCCAGGATGGTTGCTTGAATGGGGGAGGGGCCACGCCACCGTGGCAAAAGAGAAGGGTGAACATTTAGAGCGCCTTTTTTGGGGATGGTTAAATAATCAGCCGGAATAATTTTGCCGTAAGCCGCTACAATAAAAAGATCGGGGTCTAATTGTCGGAGTTGTTGCAAAAAAGCCTCATTTTGCCGCAATTTGGCCGGCTCAGCCACTTCTAAACCCCATTTTTTAGCGATTTTTTTGACTTCTGAGGGGGTCTTTTTCAAACCTCGGCCTTTTACCTTATCTGGAGCTGTAACCACTAAAATAGGGCAAAATTGAGCGGAAATCAAACCCTCGAGAATCTTAGCGGCAAAGTTTGGTGTGCCCCAAAAGACAATTTTTGCTTCATTATTAGTCATTTTTAGATGATTTAACCTGATAAAGTTCTTTTGCTTTATCGATGAAAAGAATGCCATCGAGGTGGTCGGTTTCGTGTTGGAAAATACGAGCTAGCATTCCTGAGGCTTTAATTTTAAACTTTTTATTATTTAAATCACGCCCTTCGATAACAATTTTATCATATCGGGGAACAACTCCTACAATGCGGGGGACACTGAGGCAGCCCTCTTCAGCCAAATTTACTTTTCTCGAATGTTTAATAATTTTTGGGTTAATAAAAGCAAAAGATTGATTTTGATATTCAGCAACAAAAATTCGCCACGGCTTTCCAATTTGGTTAGCCGCCAGTCCAACTCCCTGATTTTTTTCCATTACGTTTCTCATCGTGTCAATTAGTTCTCTAATGGCTGGATCTTGAGGATTTATTACTTCTGCTGTTTTTTGACGCAGAAATTGCTCATCTTTTTTATTAAATATCGATAGGATTCTCATAATTATGAGTATAGCAAAAATTAAAAAAGATCAAAAGGTTCAATTTCAATATTGATTTCATCGGGCAGAAGTTTTAAAACCGCATTGCGTTTTAATAAAACGTTAGTTTCTTCAGTAGCGATGAGTCTCCAGTAAATATTTTTAAAATAAATGTTATTGATTTTGGGTACAATGGGCGAGATAGGACGAGAAAGAATATAATCCTTTGGTTTAAAGAGGCGGGTGAGATTTTTTTCTAATAGTTTATAAGTGTAATCTGCTAATTTTAATAGTTGAGCGGGTTTTGAATGAGCAATTTCTAATTTAACAATTTGACTAAAAGGTGGGTAGAATGTTTTTTTGCGCATTTCGATTTGCTGTTGGTAGAAATCCTTCTCTAGAATATGAGAAAGCCATTTTTTTTCTGGATCTAAAGTTTGTACCAATACCTGCTGCGATTTTAGAGAAAAAAGAGTGAGAAGATTTCTGATTCGCTCTTCAGTGCGATAATCCGGAGTGACCAGCATTTGTTCGATTGAGGGAATAATAACCAAATCGATCTGAGGAACAAAATCAAAAAATTTAGAAAAAAGCTCAGTCGCAATCAGAATATCAATTTTATTATTAATGAATTCATCAAACAACATCTTTTCCTGGCGCAAATTCTTTAAATGATCGGAATCAAATATGGCCGTTTTAATTTGGGGAAAATGATTTTTAAAATATTCATTGATTTTTTGATTACCGATGCCAACAAATTGGATGAGGTGACTTTGACAATTGGGACAAATATCTGGAGCGGTTTCTGTATGGCCACAATGATGACAAAGAAGTTTTTTTGTCTCATTTTTGTGGTAAACAAGGGCTGTATCACATTGAGGGCAACGAAAGATAAAGCCGCACGTTTGGCAAACAAGCGCTGGCGAGTGGCCGCGGCGATTGTTATAAATTAAAATTTTTGATCCTTGATTGAGCGCTGATTCTAAATTTGTTTGAGTGGAGTCGGCAAAAATAGCATCTTTGGAATTTGAATTATTGATAATAGAAATTTTGTTGCTAATAGGTACAGGAGGATTGTTTAATGGTTTGTAGGAGCCTCTATCTATTCTAAGGGTCGTCTCTACTGAGGAGCTCAATGATGTGAGAATAAGTCTGGCTTGCCAAATTTCCTGCAATTTGAGAGCTGCTTCCTTTGCATTATAATGAATTTTTGTTTCGATTGTTTCATGACCAGAGTTTTGTTCATCAACAACTGTAATTAACCCCAAATTTTTAAATGGGGCAAAAAGAGCCGAACGTTTTCCAAAAACAATTTTTATTTCACCATTGTTGACGCCTTGATAGATTTTAAAAAACTTTTTGGCATTTTTATTTTCGTAAATGGCAATCTGATCTTGATATTCTGATAAGTTTTGCCAGTAATATTCTAATTTGATCTGATTGGGAAAAAGAAAGAGCACTTGTTTTTGTTCATTTAAAGTCTGTTGAATAAAAGATTTTAAAAGAGAGAAATCATCATTGAATAAAATTTGAGGATGGAGATCTTCTGACGAATTTTTTGAAGAAAGAGAAGGCGGTTCGATATGAATTTGTCTGAGCAGATTGAGGGAAGGGATGCTTTGTTTTAAGAGGGATGTTAGTGGATCAAAATAATAAGTCGAGATCCATTCAAATAACTTCCATTGTTTTTCATGTACAATGGCATGAGGATTAATGATTTTACCGAGGGGCTTAATTTGAAACCCGGCTTTTTTAATAGCAATTTTCGATTGAATTTCCTCGCTTGATAAAACTAGCGCTTCCATTTTTCTTCGACCAAAGGGAATAAAAACTAAACTATATACTTCCGGTTTTTGAGAGGCAAAATAGACAAGGCTTTTGCTTTGAGAGCGGGGAAGATAGGCAATAGGAATAACGTTAACTAAAAACATAGTTTTATTATAACCGAAAATGGACAAAGAATAAAAAGAGCGTTACAATAGCAATAATGAGTTCAAATTACGCAAGACTCTTTTTTGCTATTGAGTTGCCGAATGATTTAAAAGAAAAGATTGTGGCCATTCTTAAAAAAATTTCCCTACCGGAACGGGCTAATTTAACGCCACAAGAAAATTTACACTTGACCCTGTTGTTTTTAGGTTCAATTCCTGTAAATGAGTTATCTTTAATTATGGAAATAGCCGAAAATGTTTTTTCACAATATTCGGCATTTGATCTTTACTTTAATAGTATTACCGGAGCGCCCAACGAAAATTATTGTCGGATGCTCTGGCTTAATGGTGAAGATTGCCTCACCTTAAAAAAGATTAAGGGAGATTTAGAAACAGAGTTGGAAAAAAATAATATTAATTTTGAAAAAGAAAATCGATCTTTCAAGATTCATATTACCCTAGCTCGTTTTGCACCGATAAAATGCAACTTCAAACCCATTGATTTTCCAGAACGATTAAGAGTGAAAGAGATAGTCCTGATGGAAAGTCAATTGCAAAAACCGCATGCCGTTTATATTCCTCTAAAAACATTTCCTCTTCAGTCATAATTGAAATTGCAAAATCGAAATAAAAGACTATAATAATTTTTATTACTATGAATTCTAAAAAAACAAATCAATCATTGGGGGATTTACCCATGAATAAATCTGAAGAGGTTCAAGTTAATTCTGACTTGTCGGCAAAAACAGGCGAGTCGAATCAACAAAAAAAGAAATTTTCCTGGAGGCGGATTTTTAAAATCGGAGGCACCATTGCTCTTTGTCTTATTGTTTTAGGCGCGGTTTTTATTGGCGGTATCGAAATAGGAAAAAAATATTATCCTTCCATTAATCTTATTCGTGGGGTTGAAAACGCAGAAACAAACAAACCCCAAAATGTTGACTTTTCACTTTTTTGGGACGCCTGGCATTATTTAGAAGAGTATTACGTTAAAGCCAGTCAGATTGATTATCAAAAAATGGTTTATGGGGCCATTAAGGGAATGGTGGATTCTTTAGGCGATCCTTATACGGTGTTTTTTGAACCTGATGATGCTAAAAAATTTACAGAAGATGTTAGCGGAAATTTCAGTGGGATTGGCATTGAAATTGGGGTGAAAAATAATGCTATTACTGTTGTTTCTCCTCTCGAAGATACACCTGCTTGGAAAGCGGGATTACGCGCTGGCGATAAAATTCTTGCTATTGATAAAACGTCCACCGATAGCCTCACTCTTGACGATGCGGTTAAAATGATTCGCGGCGATAGGGGAACGAGTGTAACTTTGACTATAATGAGAGAGGGATTTAATGAACCTAGAGATTTTACTATTGTCCGTGACATCATCAATGTTCCGGCCGTAAAATTGACATTTCTGGATAATGGGATTGCTCATTTGGAATTATTAAATTTCAACGAGAATGCGTCTGATGAATTTGCTCGAGCGGCCACCCAAATTATTATGAAGAATTCATCTGGCATAATTCTTGATTTGCGCAATAACCCCGGTGGTTATTTAGAGAGTTCGGTTGATATTGCCGGTTGGTTTTTGAAAAGAGGAGATGTTGTTGTAAGGGAGAGGGGGAGCGATAATCGAGAAAAGCTGTTTCGTGCTTCTGGCAACCAAGCATTGCTTAATTTACCCGTGGTTATTCTCACCAATGAAGGCACAGCTTCAGCTTCTGAAATTTTAGCCGGCGCCTTAAGAGACAATCGCAACATTAAAATTATCGGAATGAAGACCTTTGGAAAGGGTTCGGTTCAAACACTTCTACCTCTTGCAGACAATTCAATGCTTAAAATTACTATTGCGGAGTGGCTAACGCCCAACGGCACGGCTATAAATGATGTAGGAATCAGTCCAGATTATGAAGTAAATCTGACTGAGGAACAATGGGAGGCCAATCAAGATCCTCAATTGGATAAAGCAATAGAAATTTTAAAAAATGAATTAAGAGGTTAATTATGAAAATTATTCTTTTAGAAAGTATTCCTAAATTAGGAAAAAAATATGAAGTCAAGAATGTTGCGGATGGTTATGCTATCAATTTTTTGATTCCTAAAAAATTAGCTGTAGCGGCTACGCCTCAAAAAATAAAAGAGATTGAAAACTTGAAAAAACAAAAAGAGATAAGAAAAGAGGAGGAGCAGAAAATATTTAAAGAATGGGTTGAAAAAATTAAAGACACCCCCCTCGAGTTTAAGCTAAAAACTGATAAAAGTGGCAAGACCTTTGGTTCAGTGAAGAAAGAGGACATTATTAAACAATTGGAACAAAAAACAGGTTTCAAATTGGACGAAAAACAGATTATTTTAGAAGAGCACATTAAAAAAGTGGGGGACTATTTAATAAAAATTAAATTCAGTCCCGAAATAGAGACCGAATTAAAAATTCGTGTGTTATCAGAATAGTTTTATTCTACTGAAACTATTTTGACGCGTTTTTTTGAGCCATCAAAATGAACCTTTTGTTTCTCACTAAATCGAACTGTGCCATCTTTAAGCGCATAAAGTGTATAATCTTTTCCCATTCCCACGTTTTTACCAGCTCGAATCCTGGTGCCTCTTTGCCGAACGATAATTGCACCCTTTTTGGCTTTTTGACCACCAAAAATTTTAACGCCTAAGCGCTTAGATTCAGAGTCCCTTCCTAATTTAGTTGAACCTCCTGATTGAGTATGAGCCATAAAATAAAAATTAATCTAAGACGACAATTTATTTATCAGCTAATATTTTAAAAATTTTTTAAAAAAATGCAACCTAAAAATGTTTTCGAAAAAAACAAAAGAGAGATTATTGTAGCTATATTTGTTTTTTTGATTGTTACCACAAGCTTCGCTCTTGGCTATTTAACAGCCACTCATTTTGTTCAAAAAGTGCCTATTGTTATCGAAAAGTGTTCTAATTAATCTTCCTTTAATTCGCTTTTTATAATATCAATATCTTTTTTAACTGCTTTTAAAATTTTGCGGTTTTTTGTTTTCTCTAAAGTTTCAATTTGTTTAATTAATTCGGGGGGCAACCGTTTAAGTAGTTTATCCAATCTTTTTTTATCTAAAACAGAGACATCCTGCCATAACCCGGCACTAATAAGTAATTGTTTCAATTGTTCTGTGTCGTAGTCTTTGATGATTTGATTTTGATAAGCAAAATAGCCGTCTTCTCCAAAAATTCTCTCTAATCCCTTTTTTGTTGCATAATCATTAATCTGTTTTTTTATAAGATTAAGCTTTTCTTTTTGTTGATTAATTTTCTCTTTGGCAGCAAAATATTCTTTGATTAATCCATTTATCTCTTTTTCTTCGGGAGTATTCTCTTCTTTTTTATAAAGATGAGACCACATTGGACAAATTTTGCGATAAGGACAATAGGAGCAAAGAGGAGAGGGGATAGGAGGGAAATAGTTCTTTTCGATCTCGTGAATATCTTTTAAAACTCGTTCTTTTGTATGAGCAATTTCCTCAGCTGTTTGACGATCAGAAAGTTTTTCGCCGTGTTTCAAAAAGTAGAGAGTTAAAACAACATTATCTAAATCTGTCAAATTAGGCCATTTTTTAAAAAACCCCAAGGTATAAATCGAAAGCTGAAGACTATTTCTTAAAGCACTTTGACCAGGCATTTTCTGAGCAGTTTTATAGTCAATAATTTCAAATTTGTTATCATCTCTTTTATCTACGCGATCAATATAACCAGCTAGGGTATGAATGGTATTATTTTCTTCATCTTCAATTTCAACTTCAAAGCGACTCTCTAGATCTAGGGGAATCGATAAAGAGGGGATATTCTTTTTATAAAAATCCTCGAGGATTCTTTTTCCTTCATTAAAAAACATTTCTTTTTGTTTTTCGTCACGCCATTTCAATTTGTCTGCTTCTTTCCATTGAATAGTAAAATAATCCATCAGTTCATCAAATGTAGGGTAAAGAGGCGCTTTACTGAATAAAAATTTCAAACACTTGTGAAGAATAGTACCAAAAAATTGTTCTTTTGTTTTAGGGACTTGTATTTTGTCGATAATTTGAAATTCATATCGTTTCGGGCAATTTTCAAATATTTCCAAATAAGTATAAGAAGTATGCATAAATGCATTATAAAAAGTCAAAAATCAAAAGTCAAAAATTAAAAAATAATAAGCCAAAACTCAAAGCTCAAAACTCAAAACTGCAACTTAAAACC
>JAQVHD010000020.1 GCA_028696375.1 Minisyncoccota bacterium | reverse complement strand
GTGCCAATTGAAAATGGCGAATTAATACTTGGTACTTGGCAGCAAATTGTGTTGGTGGATTTTGATAGCCGCCCGCGCCAGAGGGAAGTAATTGTTGAAATCTATTATTCTAAGGATTGAAGTGATTTTGAGTTTTATTATTTAAAGATTTATAATAGGGATAAAGGTCGGAATTTATTAAAACCTATGGCCAGATTTGTTATTAAAAAAACAGGAGAAAAAGAGCCATTTGATCCAATAAAAGTAGAAGACTCTATTCGGGCGGCGGCGGCTGATGCTAATTTAACTCCGGAAAGAACAGAGAGTGTAGTTAATCGCGTTGCAGCTGTGATTATTGAAATGGCTACCAAACGAGATGAAATTGCTACTTCGGAAATTAGAGCGCGCATTTTGAAAGAATTGGATGTTTTGGAGCCAGCCGTGGCTGAAAAGTGGAGAAAATTTGAGGAAGAACATCAGAAAACCGCCTAAAATTATTATAAATTTTTCTGCCTCTTTTAAAAAAGAGGAAGAATTGTGTTATTTAAATAGATGGATTTATGAACCAATGATTATTAATGGACGTCCGCGCGGAATTATTTTCACGGTAAACAGTTATATTCTAGCTTAAATAAATATTTCAGCAGGTACGAATAACGCCCGCTTATTTTTATTTATCTTGCAAAAAAATAAAAATATTTTAATCTATCTTTAATGATTAAAGACGAACAACTTATCAAAAATTATCTTGGTGGCGATGAAGAGGCGATTAGTATTTTAATTAATCGCTATTTAAAAGAGGTATATCTTTATTTTTTAAAACGACTCAATAATTCTATTGAGGCTGAAGATTTAACTCAGGAGACTTTTGTGAAAATGTGGCGTAATTTAGAGAAATTTGATCAAAAGCGCAATTTTCGCGCTTGGCTTTTTACAATTGCTAAGAATTCACTTATTGATTTCCTTCGAAAACATCGAACAACTGAAGGATTAGCAAAAGAAGTTGCATTTTCTCAATTTATCAATGAAGAAGAGGAAAGTATTTTAGATGATATTCCTACTTTAGATCCTTCGGTTATAGAACAAATTGAAGAGAACGAAAATTGGCAAAAACTTGAAACTATTATTAGCGAACTTCCAATAGCTCAAAGAGAACTCCTTCTTTCTTATCTTCAATCAAATGATGTAACCTTTCAAAAATTAGCTCAAGAAAACAATATTTCCGTGAACACTCTTAAGGCGCGCTATTATCGTTTGGTTCAAAAAATCAGGAAATTATTTTTTGGGAGCAATTAAACTAAAACTTTTAAGGGTGGCGCTGATGCATCGCTACGCCTATTTTTGCGTATTATCTTATAAGAGGTATGGAGCAAAAAGATGCAGCAATTAAAAATATTCGGCGAGATACCCTTCTAAGAAGGATTTTGTGGAGGATTAATGAAGAAAGAAATAAACGTATCCGCAGGGAGCTATTTTTGGCACTTGCAGGAATGATTGTTGGTTTAGCCCTTTTGCCCATATCCCTAAAGTTAAGTTATAATAATTTTGTTGAAACGGGATTTGTTTATTATCTGACAACCATAATAAATAATTATGAGCTGTGGGGAAGTTTTTTCAATGAGTTTATAATTGTTTTATTAGAATCTTTACCGATATTTGGTTTTTTGTTAATTTTAGTTAATCTTCTTGTTATTGCGATTTCATTAAGATATATTTTCAAAAACGCTTCGCATTTTTCATTTAAATTTTTGTTTAATCGTTTAAATCAACAATTATGAAATTAGAAGATTTAGCCAATTCAAAAACATTTAAAATTATCATTAGCATTATTGGTGGCCTAATAATAGCCCTTCTTATTTTTAAAGTAGGGATAATTGTCGGTTCTAAAAAAGCAGCTTTTTCTTGTCGTTGGGCAGAACATTATGCTCCTAATTTTATAAGGCCTCGGAACGAGGTGATGGATCGGTGGATGAAAATTTTTAACGATGAGATGTTTATGAAATCTCATGGCGCAGTAGGAACAATCATTAAGATTGATAAAGAGGATGATTCCGGGGAACCCTCTCTAATTATAAAAGGCGAAAAAGAAGCTGAAAAAGTAATTATTATTTCTCCAGAAACTATTATCGAAAAATGGCAAGAAAGGATAAATATTTCTGAGCTCAAGGCAGGTGATTATGTAGTGGTTATTGGTGATGATAATAGCGAAGGCCAAATCGAGGCTAAATTAATAAGAGTCGTCCCTCAGCCACCGACCGATCAACGATTAGAAGGTCCACGGTTGTAGGAAATAATGATTTTACAAATCGCTTATAAATAACTATGAAAAAATTCTTTCATTTTTTAAAGACTCACAAAGCAATAACAGTTATTATTATTCTTGTTATTTTAGTAGGGGGTTATTTTTTGTTAAAGCCGGTTTTTTCAAAAAACCCAACGCCTAATTATATAACGGCTAAGGTTGAACGAACCGATTTAATCAATAGCATTTTCGTCACTGGGCAAACAACTGCCCAAAATAAAGTCACCCTAACTCCAAAGGTTTCAGGAGAGATCACTTATATCAATTTAGCCAACGGGAAGATTGTAAAAGAGGGCGAAATACTTCTAAAGATTAAAGATGATGACGCTCGAAATGCTGTGCGGGATGCACAGATCGCTCTTGATAATGCAAAACGAGAGTTGTCTAAAATGAAAGGCTTAGCCACAAATGAGGGAAGCATCGAATCTATTAAAGCAAAGAGGCAAAAAGATCTTACTACAGCTTATCAAAAGGCAGTTGATGATTTACCTGCTATCTTTACAAGCACAATCCCTAATATTATTACCAACTTGTATGATTTGCTATTTCAAAACGATCTAAGCTCTAATGATGATAACGTTGACTATTATGGAAAAAGCTTGGTTCTTTATAACAAATCAGCTTTGCAATATAGTGAAGCCACCCGGGAAGCTTATCATCTAGCAAAATCCAGTTATGATATTGCTGCCGCTAATTATAAATCTAACAATCTGACTTACTATAGTAATACTCAAGATATTGAGCAAGCCGTTAATTTGACTTATGAGGCACTGAAAAATATTAATGATGCTGTTCGAGCTGCCTTAAACATTGTTCATTTATACAAAGATTCCATGACAGAAATGAAATTGCAATACCCGTCATTAGTTGATGATCAAGATGAAATTTTAACAAGCTATTTCAATATCACCAGTGACTTGTTTAGGCAAATTGATACTATTAAAAACAATATTCAAACAGCAAAAGAAAATTTAATTAACGCTGATTTTGATCTTAGCGATCAACAAACTGCTGTAGATAAGGCGGAACGCAATTTAAAAACTGCTTTGGATAAACTGGCCGACTACACATTAACCGCGCCATTTGATGGAATTTTAGGCAATGTAACAGAAGGTATTCATGTAGGAGATAATGTTTCTTCCAGTACCAATTTGGCAACACTCATTTCTCAACAATTTATGATAGACATTAGTTTAACGGAAACCGATGCTGCTCAAGTAGAAATTGGGCAAAAAGCCAATATTACATTTGATGCCTTAGATAACGTTATGCTAACAGGAAGAGTAGTAGATATGGATGTAGTAGGGATCGTTTCTCAAGGAGTGGTTAGCTATGGAGCGAAAGTGCTTCTTGACAAAATGGATGAAAGAATAAAACCAGGAATGAGTGCGACAGTAGAAATTATTGTTGCTACTAAGCCGAATGTTTTAGCGATTTCACGCGTTGCACTCAAAAACCAGAATAATAAATATTTTGTACGAGTATTAAAATCAGATGGAACAGTAGAAATGCGGCCAGTAGAAATTGGATTAGAAACAGATTCCAAGGTAGAAATTGTCAGTGGTCTTAATGAGGGAGAATCAATCATTATTAGTACTGTTTCTACATCCACGAGTGGAACCAATCTTTTGCGATCGAATAATCTTTACCAGCGGAACACTGGCGGTAGTGCTTCAGGTAATATGCCTCAAATGAGAATGCCCGGAGGTTTTTAATATTATGAATAAAACCACTATTAAGGTAAAAAATTTATCAAAAATTTATGGAGGGGTGGTAGAAACAGTTGCCTTGAAAAATATTAATTTCAGTATTGCGAGTGGTGAATTTATATCAATCATTGGACCATCAGGATCGGGCAAGTCCACCCTGATGCATATTTTAGGCTGTCTTGATAAGCCGACGTCTGGAGAATATTTTCTGGATGGACGTGATATCTCTCACTGTACTGATGATGAGTTGGCAGATATTAGAAAAACAAAAATAGGATTTATTTTTCAACAATTTAATTTATTGGGGCGTATTTCTGTTATGGAAAATGTGATGCTGCCGTTGGTTTATGCTCAAGTTCCTAAAAAAGAAAGAGAGAAAATAGCAGCGAGAAGTTTGGAAGAGGCAGCTTTTCCTAAAGAATTTTGGCATCATTTTCCCAATCAATTATCTGGCGGAATGATGCAGCGAGCTGCCATTGCCCGCGCTCTCGTCAATGATCCTAGTTTGATTCTTGCCGATGAACCAACGGGTAACCTTGATAGTAAAACAGGAGAAAAAATTTTAGCCACATTTCAAGATCTTCATCAAAAGGGTCGTACAATTCTTCTTGTGACTCATGAGCTTTATATTGCGGAACAAGCTGAAAGAATTATTTCTTTGAAAGATGGAGAAATCGTTGAAGATAAAACTCGAAAAGAGTCTAAAGAAATTCAAGAGATGAAAGAATAAATTATATGTTAATTTCTGATCTTTTCCACGAAACAACAACTGCTATTTTATCTAATAAGCTGCGATCAGGCCTAACCATTTTAGGTATTGTTATTGGTATTGGTTCAGTTATAGGAATGATTTCCATTGGCAGTGGATCAAAAACTAATATCGAAGAGCGATTACAATCAATGGGAACGAATATGATTTATATAACGCCAGGCATGCAACGGAATTTTTCTCCGATTTCTCAAGGTCGAGGAACTGCCCAAAGTCTTACGTTGGATGATGCGAAGGCAATTAAAGAGGAAATTCCTTATGTGGCTAATGTATCTCCAATTGTGACACGTCGCGCTCAGGTAATATCGAAGACGAGCAATACCAATACTCAAATCATGGGCGTTTATCCTTCTTATGCCAATATTCAAAATGTCAAGATGGAAGCGGGATTCTTTTTTACTGACGAAGATCTGACGAAATCAGCAAAAGTGGCTGTTTTAGGTTCACTTACTCGTGATGATCTTTTTGGAGAAGGTAGTAATCCAGTGGGAAGCACTATTAAAATTAATGGTATTATTTTTAGAGTAATTGGTGTAATGCAGTCAAAAGGAGGGGCCTTATCGTTGGTTGATGATCAAGTTTTAATTCCTTTTACTACTGCTCAGCGTTTTATTACAGGAAGCAGTAAATATGTGTTAGCTATTTATGCTCAAGCTCAAAGCGATAAATTAATTAATTCAGCAAAAACAGCCATTACTGATTTGTTGATGCAGCGACACAATATTTCGGATTCGTCGCAGGTAGATTTTACAGTTGTTACTCAGGAAGATATTTTAGCCACCACATCATCTATTACTGATACAATGACCATTCTTTTAGCTTCAATTGCTGGTATTTCCCTTCTTGTGGGAGGTATTGGGATTATGAATATGATGATGACAATGGTGAATGAACGAATTAAAGAGATAGGATTACGTAAAGCCATTGGAGCGAAAAACAAAGAAATTACTCTCCAGTTTTTGACAGAGGCGGTATTCCTCAGTTTTATTGGGGGAATAATCGGCATTACCTTTGGTTGGGCCTTGTCATATGCCGTTAAAGTCTTTGCTAATTTACCTACTCAGATTACTTTACCTTCAATTTTATTAGCTTGTGGAGTTTCCTCGCTTATTGGGATTATTTTTGGATACTGGCCTGCTAAAAAAGCAGCGGCTTTGAATCCTATTCAAGCCTTGCGCTATGAGTAAAATTTTGCGAGTTAAAAAAGGATAAACAATCCCGCGCGGTTTGCTTAGAAACACCCGACGGTGTTTGTTTGTTTTGAGCGTATTTTTTAAATAATATGAGGCCAAATACCAAAAAGGAGATTATTGATCCAAAGGGCAGAGGCAACGACGATAAGAAGCAAGACCCCATTCATAATTAAGAGAGGAAATTGAATTCTAATGTGAACAAAAATTTGAAGTATTAGAGCGACAATAATAATAAGGGCAAAGAAAATTAGAATAACATTCGTGGTTTGTTTAGGATTGCTAAGTATTTTTTGGAAAACAGAAAACGAAGAGGAATTTTCCGCAACAACATTTGCGGATTTGACAGATGGCGCAGCGGCCGTTATTGTCGGAGCAAGTGTTTGAAGATGTGACGGTGATTGATGAGGAGTCTCTTTATAAAGTGGCGATGGTACAAGAGTTTCTTCAGAGATAGCCGAAGCTTTATAGGCGGTAGTTTCGATCGCTTGGGTTTCGGGCGTTCCAAATAGTTGAACAATAAAAATAGCCGGCTGATTTTCATAAGTGCCTTTTGCGATCCCAATACCTATTTCAGTGAAATAAGAATTTAAAATATTTTGTCGATGAGCCTCTGAATTAAGCCACGTTTTCACCACCTCTTCAGAATCAGTAAAATTTAGAGCTAAATTTTCCCCTGCATAAGAGTAATTGTAATTAACTTTTTTCAACCAATCCCACGGAGTAATATTATCAGGCGAAACATGACTAAAATATCCTTTGGCTGCCATATCTTCTGCTTTTAACTGAGCGGCTTTAGATAAAAGAGGATTAATTTTTAACTCGGGTAGGGAGGATTGAGCCCGGTTTAAATTAGTGTATTCAATAATACTTTCCTTTGCTAAATTAGCTAAAAAAGTAGAGGACGGGATAAGATAATAAGAGAGAAAGAAAAAGAGATTTTCAATAATAATGACGGTAACGAAAATGATAGAAGCGGTTTTAGGTTGAAGAAAATGAGGCTGAAATTGATTTTCAGTATTAGGAATAAAATAATCAAAGAATTTTTTCGTTAATACCTCAGCCATATATTTATATTATACCATATTTTATATCAATTAGCAATAAGAAGGCCACTTGCCGGCAAGAAGAAGACAGTTTGGCTTTTTTTGTAAAATTTGTATAATAGAATTGGTCGACCTGACTATAATTTGGAATTTATTTATGCAAAAAGAAACATTTTTATCTTTAATCATTATTTTAACGCTAGTAAGTTTTAGTGGCATTAATTTTAAAATTCAAGCTCAAGAGTCTGTTTTAGAAACGACGCCGACGATTGTGCCGAGTGAAAATTTAACTACTAATTCCTCAAAAATAATCACTCCTACGTTTATGCCCATCCCCACCGTTCTTCCGATCAATATAAAATATATTAATGATAAAGATCTTAAACAATCCCTTGTTATTAATGAAATAAAAGGAAGGAGTATTTGTAAATTTGTAGGCGGTTGTCCTAATGTTGAAAAAAATGGAGAGGTAGAAATTTCCATAAAGGCAGCCATTGTCACATCTGTGGCTGATAATTATTTGAAGGTAAAGATTTTTGATATTGATTACGAGGTTGATTTAAGCCGGGCTAAAACTTTACGTTACCAATGGACGCCTGCCCAACTAGATGATTTTGTTGTTGGAGATGTTGTTAATGTTTACGGTTTTCTCAATCAGGATAATAGGCATTTAATTCAGGCAGAAACAGTGCGCAACATTTCTCTTCAAAAAAATGTAAGTGTTTTGGGAGGAATCATTAGGAATCCCATTGATAATACTTTTACACTTCTGACAGAAAATAGCGGTTCGGTTAAAGTTTTTGTCAGCGATGATACTAAAATTAATCAGGCAGAAGCCATGGCCTGTATAATGATTTATCCGCCTGTTAATTGTCCGCGAAGCACTTCGACTCCTATCACATTTAATGATTTAAAGGATGGCGAACGGGCTATTGTGCGAGGGGTCTGGAACAAAGACGGAGTTACTTTTAATGCCGATCAAATTATTATAGGAAATGATGGCAGGCCGTTTTTTAACAAAAAAATGGAGCTCGAAAAAACACAGAACCAAAATAATTTAGAAGAAGAGATAAGAAATCAGATAAAAATATTACAAGAACGCATCAAGGATATCCAAGATCAACTAAAAATGCAATTATTCTAACAATTAAAATTTCTTCCTTCAGATAATTATTAAATTCGTAACTTCAAACAAGCTTTTCAAAAATTAATTTTTATAGAAAATTTACGCCTAGTTTTATTTGCTGGAGGTTTTGATTTTGAATTGTTTGTTTTATAATAACTGTGATATGCATTTTATTTCATTAATGCGAGAAATAAAAGAAAATTTTCGACATTACGATCCGAGTCGTAATCTTTTACGGATAGAAATTAACTCTCATCAACTGAATCAAAACATCGAATTTTTTAAAAAAACTTTCAAAATACCCCATTTAGCAGCGGTGTTAAAAAGCAATGCCTATGGACATGGGTTAAGGGAAATGGGACATTTATTTGATATAAATCCTAATATTTCGCATTTAGTTGTTGATAGTATC
>JAQVHD010000019.1 GCA_028696375.1 Minisyncoccota bacterium | reverse complement strand
ACAATGGGCGTTTCAGTAGTAACAGGAAGCAAAGTGCGAGAAATGACTACTGCCGTAGGATTAATTCAGGATACAATGGAAGGGGTGAAAGCGGTTGCTGAGAGTAATTGGATCTCGCTTTACTGCCTACCGAGCGGCACCTGCCCAGCAAATAAAGGAAGTAGTAACCATTTTTACCTTAATTATGTTAGTGGAATGTGGAATATAGTTAGTGGTGAAAAACTCAAAACAGTGGAAGGGACAGATTATACTTATTATTTTTATGTTGAGAATGTTAATCGAGATGATTCTGGAAATATTACCTCGAGTGGTGGGACGGAAGATCCTTCTACCCAAAAAGTGACAGTGGTAGTGACATGGCCAACCAATAATTCAGTAACAATGTCCGAGTATCGCACGCGAACCAAGGCGAGTTATTTTGCTGATTATAATTGGAGTGCGGATCGAGTTAGTAGCGATCTTTTTACCAATTCCCAAGGTTATTATGCGTCAATTAATGGTCCCATCTCTTTTGTCAACGGAGCGATTTCTTTGTCGACATCAACATCAGGCTCTTTGACTTCGCCAATTTTTGATACCACATTTTCTGGCGGTGTGGCTTTTAATGGTATTCGCTGGAAAGGCAATTTACCGACAGGCGCTCACGTTCGCTTTCAACTGGCTACAAGTAATAGCACCTCTTCTGATTGGAATTTTCTTGGTCCGGACGGAACGTCATCAACTTACTATGAAGCTTCGGGTGCTGATCAAATCATCCCCATTACTTTAAATAATCATAATAATCAACGTTATTTTCGTTATATTATTTCTCTTTATGCCGCTCCAAGCGGTTCAGTTCCTGTAGTGTCGAAAGTAATTATCACTTATTCGCCATAATGAATTTTTCCAAGTTATTAAAACAAAAAGCTTTTTCTTTGTTGCCGGTAGTGCTTATTACCGGAATCATTGTGGCTGAGGTAGGAGTGGCCCTTAGCTTTATTATGTACTTAACGAATTCAGCGAGCTATGGAGCTCGTTTATCTCAAGAAGCTTTTTATGGCGCTCGTTCCGGAATAAATGACGCTTTTCTTAAGGTTATTCGCAACAAAGATTTTTATTCGCCGGGTTATAATTTTACTATTGGTAAAGCCAATGTTAGTGTTGTTGTCACCCAAACAGGAGACGGAGTGACAATTACTTCGACGGGCACTGTCTTAAATCGACAAAGAAAGTTGCAGGCAGTTATTAGTATTGATACCGATACAGGAGAAGCCGCTTTGTTCTCTTTACAAGAGCTTTAATCTGCGATTAAATTAATATAACCGTTATGAAAATTTCTTCAACTTCCAAAATTAACAAATATTTAACCGCTAAGGAATATGTTGGCGGATTAGAGATTAGCGATACCTCATTACACTTCGTATTATTTGATTCCTACAAAACAGATGAAATTATTTTGAGCTTTGAATCTGATTTAGAACCGGGGATTATTGTTAAGGGTGAATTAAAAGACCCCGCTGCTCTTAAGGTAGTTTTATTAAATCTTCGTCATCACCCCGCTCTTAAAAAAATCAAAAACCTCTATGTGATTTTATCTTTAGAAAGTAATACAGTTTATTACAAAATATTCGATTTACCTACCGTAGATTACAAATCGATTGTGTCAGCTGTGGAATTAAATATGAGAATGCTGTCACCCATTCCTTTTGATCGTGTCTATTCCGATTGGGAATTGATCGACAAGCCTATAAAAAGTGATTCATTTAAATTAAGAGTCTTTTCTGTATTTGCTGAAAAAACACTAGTTGATCCTTATGTAAAAGTTCTTAACGAGGCAAGATTGATGCCCCTAGCTGTTGAATTCAAAGGTTTAAGTCTAATTAGATTTTTTTCTCACTATAATCTCTTTGAAAGTTTAGAAAAGAATTATTTAGGTATTTATATTTCAGCAAATGGTCTGGAGTTTGTGTTAGGAAGCAAGGATGCATTAGAGTTCAACTTCTTTCAAACGTGGCCAGATGCTTTTAACGCATTGGGATTAGATTCTTCTGAGCTTCAAAAAGGCATTTTGACTAAAGAAAATTTTATGCGAGTTTTTGATGATAATTTGCAGAAGGTCATTACTTTTTATTTCACCAGATTTCAAGAATCGATTGAGAAGGTTGTTTTAGTCACACCTCTTTATTTTGATGATTTAGCTAATCTTATTCAAGATAAATATAATCTAAATGTTGAAAATCCCATTCCTATAATAAAAGAGATTAACCCCGGATTGTATTTTGCGGCCGGCGCTGCCTTACGTGGTTTAATCCCTCGAGTTGATGATGTGAGCGTTAGTTTGATGGCCGTAGGTACTGAAGAAGAGTATCGGCGCAGCAGAACTGCTAATTTCTTAGGGTTGTGGTTAAAGGTTATTACCGAGGTTGGAGTATTTTTATTACTCATTTCCATTGGCTTAAATGTTTTTCTTTCTTATACTAAGAACAGCGTAACCGACGATAAAAATTTACTTTCCATTCAATTTGACCGTTCTCATTTAGAAGAACTTTCTCAACAAGCTAAAGAATTTAATGCTAATATTGCTCAAGCACTAGAAGCGAAAAAATTTACTAAGGATTGGGCCTCTGTTTTTGAGGCGTGGCAACAATCGGCTGAAAATATTTATTTCAAAAGTTTGATTATTCCCGGACTGGAAACTAATTTTTCTTTTAACGGCTGGACGATTTCTCAATCAGAAATGATTAAATTTCGAGACGCACTTCAGCAAAGTGGTTATTTCATAGATTTAGATATACCACTGCAATCCATTATTCAACAAAAAAACAAAGTCGATTTTAACTTAAAAGGAAAAATTAAATTATAAATTTATGAAACATCCTCAAGAAGAAGAAACGTTTGTTTTGATAAAACCCGATGGTGTAAAGAGGGGATTGATCGGAGAAATTATTTCTCGAATAGAACAACGCGGATTAAAAATTATTGGTATGAAAATGATTTGGGCAACGAAAGATCAGGTTGAGGAACATTATCCTAAAAGCGAAGCCTGGATTAAACGTCTGGGCGAAAAAACACTAGCAACGTATGAGAAATACGGATATAGTGCCGAAGAAGAATTACACACTACTGATCCCAAAGAGATTGGCTTAATGGTAAGAGGATGGCTGATGGATTATATGACTTCTGGTCCGATGATTAAAATGATTATTCAAGGTATCCATGCGGTGGATATGGTGAGAAAAATGGTTGGTAATAGCATTCCAGCCTTAGCAGAAATGGGTACGATTCGAGGTGATTTTTCGGTTGACTCTTCTGTTTTAGCTAATCAGGGAAAACGGGCAATTCATAATTTGATTCACGCTTCGGAAACACCGGAAGAAGCTGACCATGAAATAGCCTTTTGGTTTGCGCCAGAAGAATTATGCGAATACAAAAGGGCGGAAGAAGATATAATGTTTTAAGCTTTAACTAAAAACCCACTTGAATAAGTGGGTTTTTAGGCGACTCCGCTTTTAAGATATCCCGGCTGGAATCATAAGTGGGCAATCTCAATTTCAGACCACGGCCTGAAACGCTGTTGATTTCCCTTGGTATAACGATTTGACCCGGAATCTTACAAAGCAGAGTCTACTTTTATTATAACTCCTTTAAAAATATTTGTTCGAACTTATCCACAGCGTGTAAAAATTTTTCGATAAAGTTTTAATTTGTCAAATTTTAATTTTATTTAATGGTCAAAAATGATAGACGAACATCGAATAGCCAATACGAGCTGTGGGCATTTTATCTTTTAACCAGGCATAGCTGTCTTCGGGTTTTCTTTCAAATCCAGGAACGGGAGTGCCTTGGGCATTTTGGAGGAATGTTAGCGAAACAGCGAGCCATGAACCTGGTTCAGGTTCGCCTTTAACTGATTGCCATGGTTCAAATTTATCACCAAGATAGTAAGCGGGCGATCCGCCGCCAAAATAATCAACTTTAATTTTATCAATATGATTTTTTTCAACGAATTTAGCCAGTCGTTTCAAATCTTGACCCCAATCGAGATTTGAATCGACAACATATTTATAACCGTTTTTGGGGCCACCAACAAACTCGTTAAAATAGGCTATAAAATGAGGAGCAATTACAATTGTTTCAATCAGATACCAAATGATAAGCACGGTAATTAAACCAGCTTTAACGGCAATTTTTTTGAGCTCCTTAAAAGATGTCATTACTCTAAAAATCAGAGACTTAAAAGAAGGAGTGTTTTCGATTCCCCACCACCATTTTTTGATTTGGTCTGCTGCTAAAATAAACATGAAAGGAACAATGACCATCAGATGGCGATAACCAATATTTAAAGGACTTGAAATAGAAGATGCCCAGTACACAATCACAAAAATGAAAATACAGAAAAGAACAAAATTATTATTAAGCCAGTCAATGAATTTTTGCCACCAATTTTTGTTTTTAATATTGTTAACTGTTGCCTTACAGAAATTTTTAATTGCAAAAAATAAAGCAAATAATATTAATATTAAAGACGGAATCGGTTCTTTTATTAAGAACACCACCGGGAAATAAGTATGCCAACCAGCGGCAGAGACGTTTCCTAAGAAATAACCAGTATTTCCACCTGATGATCTTTGAATTACCATTAAAGCCCCTAGCATAAATTGAGCCAATGGTTTAGTAATTTTATTTTGCGTTAATTTGATATTGATTTCAGCCAAACATCTCATTTGCCGTTCTAGTGATCCTACCCACTGGCGGCAAGTGATTAATTCCTCGTCGGGTCCACCAGCAAAGGAATGAAGAATTTGTTCAGTATCGCTCGTTTGCTTAGTTTGAGGATAATTGATGTTTTGAGGTAAATAAACGAGGTAAATCACAATTACCGAGATGACAAACACAATAATAATATTTCCGATAGTTTTCAAGAGTTGCTTGATGACAGGTGCTGCTTCGTTATTTCTTTTTTGGCGGATGAGTTTGATAATTTCCCAGATAATTATTAAAAGGGCAATCAGGGGATAAAAAATTAAGAGTGAAAACTTGGTCAATTGAGCTAGGCCCAAGGCTATTCCAGCTAAAATGAGATTTTTAGCTGTTGGCTGCATCATTTTTGGTATGACCAAAAGAAAAATAATTAGACTTCCAAAAGCAGCAGCTAAATCAGTAGTGACATAATGGCCGTGAGCTAAAACAACAGGGGAAAAAACAAAAAGAGTGAAGGGTAATAATGCCCAATAAGGGCCTACCAATTTTTTAGCTAAAAGATAAACTAAAAAAGCCGTCAGTAAAGTTAAAATAATAGGAAATATTCTTGCCCACTGAATAATTTGATCAGCGTTATTGCCACTTTCATACAAGAAGACGCGTCCAACGTCCCATTGACCATTAACATTTTCTTGCCAATAGGAGGAACTGGTAGGAAATTTGAGATTAAGAAATAAAAGAGGAATTGCCGAGAGATCTTTGAGCAATGGCGGATGTTCAGGATTAAGGCGATTATCCCCAAATTTTAAATAAGAATATCCTGCTGGAATATGAGCTAATTCATCCATAATAGCTGATTCCTGGTAAGATGAATAAAACATCAACGATCCGGCGAAAACAAGAACAACAATAATTAAAGGAAGAACGACCTTCTTGTGAATAATTTTTTGAGCAAAAGCAATTATATTAAATGACATGGGCTGTGTTTATTTATTGCGACTGAAATAACCAAAAATAGGGATAGTCGACAAAAGAAATATTAGGTATTAACTGAAAGATTTTTTCTTTCGTTTCCTGATTTTTTTCTAGAGGGATTAACACAAAAGAAGAAGAATTTTGCAATTGGCTAATTTGATCAGGAAGAAGATAAAATAAATTCTTTGCTTCTTGGTCAGTGGGCAGATAGGTATCAGTGAGAAACATTACGGTTTGAGCAGGCATCGGAATGTTATTTACTAAAACGCCTCCAGCATTAACTATAACAAATTTTAATTTTGAAGAAGGAAGAGAATTAAGATATTCAGCAATTTGTCGATAATTCTCATTAAAGGCACCAGCCGTATTGGAATTTTGAGCCCATTTCTGGAAGTAATTGATGTAATTGAGAGCAAGAACCAGCAAGCAAATTAGAAGGATTACCACTCGAATTTGTTTTTGAGAAAGTGAGAATTTCTTTTTGATTTCTAGTGTTGATTGGTTGAAGCCTACAGCTGCCAGCATATAAGTTGCCGGAATAACGCCAATGGAACGCAAAGCATGAGGGATGCTTTCAAAAGTAAAAGCAGCGGGAAGGATCATAATAATAATCCAGCCAATTAAGAGAAAAGAGGACAAATCTTTGCAATGGCTGCGAATGATATTTCCTATTGTTACAATCATGCCAATGACAAAGAAGATGCCGGTAATTATATCCAATTCGGGACGACAAGCATAGTTATGACGCCAATTGCAATCACCCGCAAAATTAAACATAGCTAATTCTTTCGCAAAACTAACAATTATTTCTTTTATGGGATTAGTTGTATTAAAAATTGAAACTTGCGTTGATCGTCCCAAAAAGTCTTCTGGGTGTTGCAGAAAGTAAAGGCCGATGGGCAGGGCAATTACAAAAGTTACAATGAGCCAAAGAACAACTAATTGCCAGAAACTTTTTAAGGCGTGCTGTTGGCGAGAACGTAAAAAGTAATACACTAAAATAATTAAAGCAAGGAGAGGAGCAATGCGGAAGGCAATATAAGTATGAAAGCCTAATCCAAAAAATATTGCTGAAGCAATAATATCCTTCCAGCTTTTTTTATCTAATCCTCGCAGTAAAAAATAGCAAAACCACACTAGGCAAAAAGGAACCATAATAGCCCGGAATCCCAAACGAGAAAAATTGACATGCCAGAATCCGACAGCTAAGAAAAAGGAAGAAAGCAGGCCAATCCTTTCATTAAATAATTGTTTGGCCAAAAGGTATAGGCCCAATACAGTAAGAATGCCGATGATGGCGCTGACAATGCGCAGCATCCATGGTTCAGGATGGGGATAAAAGTTAAGAAAAAATTTTAAAAATAAAGCTTGGATATTGATGAACAACCCCTCGCGGCCATTATTTTCAGGATAAAAGATTTTAAACTCGCCGGTTTTTAAAGCTGTTAAGGCATTATTGCCATTCATGGCTTCATCAGGATAAAGTCCCGGAGGAATGCTTGTCAATTTGGAAAGTCGAAAAAAACCTGCTATAATAAGAATAATCAATAAGCAAGTCATTATTTTTTTACTCATTAAAAAAATTATATCATATTATTATGGCTGAATTCAACATTGAACAATCAAAAATAAACCCTCAACAAATCGAACAAATTTCTCACGAAGTTCAAGAACGATTAGGCGAAAAACGGGAACTTCTTGAAAAAAAAGAAGCGGTAAGAGAAGTTGTTGAAAAACAGATAAAACAGACAATTCCTGTCACTCAACCAACCACCTCCATTGGCGATGAGGAAATTTCTTTTAAGCTCTCAGAAATTAAGAAAATGCCCGAAGAAGAGAGAGTAAGAGCTCTGGCAAGAGTAGCACTACAAGATTCAATAGCAAGCGCTGTTAAAATTGCTCTAAAACTGGGTCCTTATTACATTGATGGTTTACACGATATTCTGGTCGATGAATTTTTAAATATTTTAATTCAACAGAAAAAGATTTAATAAATGAGAAACCCTTTTTTTACTCCCTTAAATATAATTGCTATTATCGTAGCGATAGGCTTGCTGACACTCCTTATTTTAGAAATGAGAAGAAGGAATATTCTCGCCAGTCTTTTAAAAAAATCTTTTAAATATACCTTATTCTTAATTAAAATTCCGCCGGAAGAACAACCAAAAGAAAAAACCCAAACCATTAAGGAAAAAATTAATGTAGCAGAACAACTAATCAGCATTTTGGTTAATTTTAAAAAACCGATTGTTTTTGAAATTGCTTTACCAGAAATAGGAGAAGAGATATCTTATTATGCTGCGGTTTCTCAAGACCTAGAGGAATCATTTAAAAAACATTTATTAAGTTTTTATCCAAAGGCTTATGTAGAAAAAGTCCAAGATTATAACATTTTTAACCCCAACGGTTTTACAAGTGGCGTTTTTTTAAAGCAAGGAGAAAACTGGATGTTGCCTATAAAAACTTATACCGAATTAGAAGCTGACCCCATTAATCCTATTTTGAACGCTTTCAAATTAAAAAAAGAAGGAGAGGGAATGGCCATTCAAATAATTATTTCGCCGGCACCGAAAAGTTTTAAATCGCAAGTAACAAAAGCAATAAAGAATTTGAAAGAAGGACAATCATTTAAAGATGTATTAGGTAAATATACGTTTGGTGATTTTGCTAAAGAATTTGCTTCTTCTGTTGCTCCGAAGGATAAAAGCAAAGAAGAAGTAAAGCCAAAAGTCATTGATGAAAATACCATTAAATTATTGGAATCAAAAATTAGCAAACCTCTTTGTGCGGTCAATTTTAGAATTTTTGTTTCCACTGAAACCAAAGAAAGAACAGAGGAGGTAATGGGAACGCTTTTGGCTACTTTCGATCAATTTGCCGCGCCTTTAAAAAATCATTTTAAGGCAGTAAAGCCTTCTAATTTTAATAAATTTGTTTTTAATTATTCTTTTCGTTTATTCAACAACAAGGAAGCAATGTACTTAAATACAGAAGAGATAGCCTCTTTTTGGCATTTTCCTCTAACTGTAGAAGTGGCGCCTCAATTAAAATGGGTAAA
>JAQVHD010000018.1 GCA_028696375.1 Minisyncoccota bacterium | reverse complement strand
AATGATTGCTTCCATCAAAAAATCGCCAATTTTTTAAATCCACTGGCTGATCAGAAATATTTTTAATTTCCACCCATTCATGTCCACTATCCGTTCCTTTCAAATCATACATTATTTCATTAATAATCACCGGCCCGGCGGCTAAAGCATGAAAAGGCGGCAGCATCAACACTATAAACGCAATAAGCAAAAGAGAGAAATGAGTTGATTTAAACATATCTTTTAATTTCAAATTTTAAAAGTCAAACTATATATTTGAGATTTGAATTTTTATTCTATCAATCTTTTTTGTTCTCCCTTCTTTCCCAAATGATAAAGATTTAAATGTTTATATCCGGCATCGCTTACCATTCGACCGCGGGTCGTTCGTTCCAAAAGTCCCAACCGCATCAAATAAGGCTCATAAATTTCCTCAATCGTATCCTCTTCTTCATTGGTGGCAGCTGCCAAAGCTTTAATCCCCACTGGCCCGCCATTAAATCGATCAATAATCACTTCCAAAATCTTACGATCAGTCGCCTCTAATCCCCATTCATCAATATCAAACAGTTCTAAAATTTTTCTACTGATTGCTGCATCAATTTCATCTTTGCCTTCAATCGTTGCCAAATCGCGACTGCGTTTTAATAATCGGTTCGCAACTCGTGGGGTGGCTCGACTCGCTTTGGCTAAAATTTCTGTCGCTTCATCGGAAATTTTAATGCCCAAAACTTTTGCATTATTCTTCAGGATTTTTTTGATGTCTTCCAATTCATAAAAATCTAATTTAAAAATGGCGCCGAAACGGGATCGCAGAGGGCTGGAAAGCAATCCCATTCGAGTGGTGGCGCCAATTAAAGTAAAAGGCGGCAAATCTAATTGAACTGTCCGAGTGGACGAACGTTTGCCTAAAACCAAATTAAGCATCCGCGATTCCATTGCCGAATATAAAACTTCTTCAATCATTTTATTTAAACGATGAATCTCATCAATAAATAAAATATCCCCTTCTTCTAAATTCGCCAAAAGAGAGGCTAAATCCGCTGCTTTTTCGATAGCTGGTCCAGAAGTGATTTTCAAATTAGCATGGATTTCTTGAGCAATCAAATAAGCTAAGGTGGTTTTCCCCAATCCAGCCCCACCATAAAAAAGAAGGTGGTCCACTACCTCCTCTCTTTTCTTGGCCGCCTCCAACATAATCCTTAAATTTGTCTTCGCTTTTTCTTGACCTACAAAATCTTCCCACCGCTTCGGTCGAAGGGCATTATCAAGCATTGGATCGGGTTTAAAAATGTTTTTGGACATAGCAACAATAATATTATAAAAAATCAAAAATCAAAAATCAAAACGCAAAAGTCAAAGCTCAAAACTCAAAGCTCAAAGCCACAACTCAAAACCTTAAAACTATCCTTTTGTCATCCTGAACAAAGTGAAGGATCCCATGCCAGCTAGCCGAGAGATTCTTCGCTCACGCTCAGAATGACTCTCCACTCCTTGTCATCCTGAGGGCAAAGCCCGAAGGATCTCTTACCAACTCTCTTTCTTGTCATCCTGAACGCAGTGAAGGATCTCATGCCAGCTAGCCAAGGGATTCTTCGCTTCGCTCAGAATGACGATAAAAAACTCAAAACTCAAAAGTCAAAACTCAAAGCTACAACTAAAAACCCTAAAACTATCCTTTGGTCATCCTGAACGAAGTGAAGGATCTCTTGCCAAACAAGTGAGAGATTCTTCGCTTCGCTCTCCTGAACAATTTTATAGGAATTATTCAGGAAGTTTTAACTTCATTTTCCTCTAATTTTGAGTTTCGACTTATTCCCCATCTCATCTCTTGACATTGAAATAATTCGGCGCTATAATCAACTTTAATCCTTTGGTCTGTGGATATTCAACCATTTTTAAAAATATCCGTCAAACTATTGACTTTTAAATTTAATTGTGCTATAATATAAATATAGCCTCTGGTTCTCTAAAAATAGTTGATCAAAACGGCCTTTTCAACCTGGGGGCAATTGGCGTTATTTTAACCCAATTAAAGCCTATAGGGAATTTTTTTAAGGGTAACCTGGTTCCGACTGGGTTATCATGCTCGCCTGTCGGTGAGTAGGCCTTAAAAAATTCTTGAGCTCGCATCTTTTTTGCGAGATTAAATTGCCTCCGGGTTGAAGGGGCCGTTTTTTAATTAAATTCCAAATTCAAAGCCTAAAAAGTAATAACTCAAAACTCAAAAGTCAAAGCTCAAAGCCACAACTCAAAACCTTAAAACTAACCTTTAGTCATCCTGAGGGCGCAGCCCGAAGGATCTCATGCCAGCTAATCGAGGGATTCTTCGCTCACGCTCAGAATGACGCTCCACTTCCTGTCATCCTGAATGAAGTGAAGGATCCCATGCCATCTCTCTTTATCGTCATCCTGAGGGCGGAGCCCGAAGGATCCCATGCCAGCTCTCTTTTTTGTCATCCTGAACGAAGTGAAGGATCCCATGCCAAGTAATCGAGAGATTCTTCGCTCACGCTCAGAATGACTCTCTCCTTTCTGTCATCCTGAGGGCGGAGCCCGAAGGATCCCATGCCATCTCTCTTTATCGTCATCCTGAGGGCGCAGCCCGAAGGATCTCATGCCAGCTAGCCGAGGGATTCTTCGCTGACGCTCAGAATGACGATTAAAAAATCAAAGATCAAAAATCAAAGATCAAAATGAAAGAGTAAAAAGGGAATTAATGTAAAATTATTAAGATAAGAAAGACGATGTAAATTAAAAATCAAAGATCAAAGATCAAAAAATAATGACAAAAAGAAAATCAAAGATCAAAGTTCAAAACTCAAAACTTTTGGATTTTGTGCTTAGCGCTTCAATAATTGTTTTGGATTTTGAATTTTGTGCTTTGGATTTTGTACTCGGTGCTTCAATATTGTTTTGGATTTTGAATTTTGTGTTTTGGATTTTGTACTCGGTGCTTCAATATTGTTTTGGATTTTGTGCTTGGTGCTTTGGATTTATTCTTATAGGAATTTCCCCAGAACATTTTCTGCTTCAGACAAACTCGTAACACCGTCTAAAATCTTCAAAATAGCATCATCTTCCATTGTAGTCATTCCCTTTTTGAGAGCCAAATCTTTAATTTCATTCGCTGTTGGCATGCGATCGCCTCGATTAATCAAATCCTGAATATCTCGATCAACTACCAACAATTCCGCAATCGCAACACGTCCTTTATAACCTGTGCCATTGCACAAATTGCAACCTTTCGATTTATAAAAAGTAATCCGCTTCCCCAATTGTGGCTTTTTGACGCGTTGCGGCATTCGCTCAATAGCTTTTCGAATTTTATCTGCCTGCTCTGGCGTTGCTTCAACCTCTTCGCGGCAATGAACGCACAATTTTCTTACCAAACGCTGAGCAATTGCCAAATTCAAAGCCGGCGCCAAAATCGCTGGCTGAACTTTCATATCTAATAATCGCGGGACAGTGCCGCAAGCGTCATTAGTATGCAAAGTTGAAAGCACAAGATGCCCGGTTAAAGAAGCGTGCATTGCAATCTCCGCCGTTTCATTATCACGAATTTCTCCCACCAAAATCACATCCGGATCCTGCCTTAAAATAGAACGCAACCCATTCGCAAAAGTATAATCTCTGGTTGGATTGACCTGAGTCTGAGTAATGCCTTCTAAATGATATTCAATTGGATCTTCAATCGTAATAATTTTGATGCCGGGTTGATAAATGCGCCGCAAAAAAGCATACAAAGTAGTAGTTTTACCCGAACCAGTGGGACCGGTATTAAGAATCAGGCCATTAGGTCGGGCAATTTGCTCTTCAATAATTGTAAGGTCGTCTTCTCGAAAGCCTAGATCTTTTAAATCCAACTGGATGCGGCGAGGATCCAAAAGCCGCATCACTACTGTTTCACCATAAGCGCTTGGAATGATAGAAACACGCACTTCGATTTCCACGTCTTTAGTTTTAATAGTAAAACGTCCGTCCTGCGGCGCTGTATGAATATTAATTTTCATTCCGCCCAGCAATTTAATTCTTGATAAAATAGAACGATAATAATGTTCATTCAAATCAGCCACATCCTGCAAAACGCCGTCTAAACGATATCTCAATCGTACGCCTCTTTCTTCCGGCTCTATGTGAATATCAGAAGCATCCATGGTTAAAGCGCCGGCAATAATAATTTCAAATATCTGAGAAATATAGGGACTATCAAAATTATTTATTTTTTCTTTGAGAATAGCAATATTTTTAATCTCACTGGATAACTCTGCCAGTCGATTAGTATCAATTTCCAAGCCGCCTGTAATTTCTTTCTTTCGTCCTGTAATAAATTTGTAACCCCTCCATAAAGTTTCTAATGACTTTAACGAAACCACAAAAATTTCTACTTCATAGCCCTGATTTTTTAAACTCTTGATAACATTTCGAGTGGCTTCCAAAGCAGGATTTTTACAAGCCAAAAAAACCTGTTTTTGCTGAATATTAAAAGGCGCACACAAAGCCGCCCGGGCTTCTTCTTCGCTGATTAATTGAAGCGCCTGAGTTTGAGGCGCATATCTCACTAAATTAACATACTGCACCCCCAGACTTTTCGCCAATCTCTCCGCCTCTCTTTCTTCCGCGGCTTCCTTTGCGGCCTCTAAAAGTTGGCCTATTTTTTTCTCATTTTCCTTGTCTGTCATTGTAATAAAAAATATTATTTTGGGCCTCTTTCATTAAATGTAGCAAAATAATTGCTAAAAAGCAAACCTTCAAACAATTTAAATTTTAGATCTTAATCAGAAACAAATTATAATTTTCCAAACTGCAAATAGTTTTATAGTTTTAAGGTTTTGAATTACAATTTTGATTTTTGCCTGCCCGTCGCCGGCAGACAATTTCTATTTTTGATTATTCGTAATTCGTTAAAAATTCGCAATTCGTAGGTTTAAAATTCTTAAGTTTAAATTTTTTCATATCCCAAATCTATTTTTTGAATGAGATCCGGTCTGATACCCCAAATTGTACCATTTTTATTATTCGTTAACAGATAATGATTAAAATCAAATTCTTCAATATATGTATTAATCTGATCACGATTATCAATTTCAGCGAAATAAATAACCTTTCCATCGGCTAAAATTAAATGCTGTGTATCGGCATACCACTCCATATCAGCGTCTAAAGAAAGTCCTTTTCTAATGATCACTTCGTCCCCTTTTTTGTTAATCACATCTCCTGTAACATCAGTTAAATATCGAACGCGCACTTCGCCCTCTTTCGTTAGATAAGCAATCTTCTTGCTGTCAGGTGCAAAAACGAATTTTACAACATCATTAATTTTTTCGAATGGCTGACCCAGTCTAAACAAATAAAATGTTCCATCATCCAAAAGAAGAGCAAAGCATTGGACATTAGGCGCAATGGCCATTTGGTTGATATTAAATTTCGGTGGCAGATCTAAAATACTTAAAGGATTAGAGGAATCAAGAATTAAATTATAACTAAATACAGCGTTATTATCATCAATCCAAAAAATAGAATAATCTTTCATTTGAAAATCGCGAATCCCAGTGGTTATCTTTTTTGTTTCATTTTTATTAAAATCAACAGCCATTAAATCCTTCCCGCTAAGAATAAGATATTTTCCATTAATATTTGGATAGAATTCTATTTTCTGAATCGGATTTTTTAATTTAAAGGTGGTTGTAATCAGCTGGGATAAGTTCTGGAGTTTTTCTGGCTGAATTCTCTGCCACAAATAAAAAGTTGTTGTACTGCCTTTCGTTAAATCAAAGATAATTTCATTGGCATCGCTATCACTAATTTTTAAATGGGGTATCAAATTAAGACTTTCATTTTTTGCCAATTTCTGTCGATAGATTTCTACACTCGAACCATTAATAAAATTAAAGATTTTCAATACAGCGTCCGTACTCGTCGCTGTTTCTTTAGTTTGAATGATAATTTCTTTGTTATTGGCTAAAGGCAAAAAGTCTATGATTTCCTCGCTTGTTTTCAATTTGGTAGTGGTCGCTTCCGCTTCTGTTACTTGATAAATATTATTCACCATCGGATTTTTGGGCAAAAGCACAATAAAAGAAAAAGAAGTCACCTTCTGCGATTCAACCTCTACCTTTTTCTCCCATTCGAAATAATTATCCTTTTTGATTTCTACTTGATATATATCAGGCAATAAATTAGGCAAAAAAATGCCACTGCTTAACAATCCGGGCGTGGCTTTGGGAAGAAATTTTCCATTTAAATAAATTTGGGGTTTTACAGTATTAACTCTAAAATACAATCCACCCGTTAACACAGGCTGAAACTTTTCTTTGTCCCAACGATAACCAAAAGAATACAGCACTAAGCTTAAAGCCGCGATAATAAACACAATTGCTGCGATAATGAATACAATTCTTCTCGTTTTCCGCTGCATAAAAAGATTATAACAATTCAAAGATCAAAAATCAAAAAATAATAACTCAAAACTCAAAATCTTTTATTTTGTCATCCTGAACGAAGTGAAGGATCTCTTGCCATCTCTCTTTCCTGTCATCCTGAGGGCGCAGCCCGAAGGATCTCTTGCCAGCTAGCCGAGGGATTCTTCGCTAACGCTCAGAATGACGATTAAAAAGTCAAAACTCAAAGCTCAAAACTCAAAGCCACAACTCAAAACCCTAAAACTAACCTTTGGTCATCCTGAGGGCGAAGTCCGAAGGATCTCTTGCCAACTCTTTTTCCTGTCATCCTGAACGCAGTGAAGGATCCCATGCCAGCTAGCCGAGGGATTCTTCGCTCACGCTCAGAATGACGATAAAAAAACTCAAAACTCAAAAGTCAAAACTCAAAGCCACAACTTAAAACGCAAAACCATTTATTCTGTCATCCTGAACGAAGTGAAGGATCCCATGCCAAGCAGCCGAGGGATTCTTCGCTAACGCTCAGAATGACGATTAAAAAATGTTCAGAATGACGATAAAAAAACGCCCAGAATGACACTAAAATATTTCTGGGCTTTGCGTTGTACAGTTTTAACCTTTAAATTAAATTCTATTTTTGGCTTTTGATCTTTGGCTTTTGAATTTTGTTTTTATACATCTCTTTATCAACTCTTTCAATTTCCTTTTCCAACTCCAATCCTTCAATAGGAAAAATTTTAGCTCCAAAACTAGCGGTAACATAAATTGGCTTTTTCTGCTTAATAAAAAACTCTTTGGCAATTTTTTCCTGCAATCTTTCCACAATAATATCCAATATTCTTTTATCCACGTCCCAAACAACGACTACAAATTCATCTCCACCCCAACGCCCAACAATATCAAAACGACGTAATGAATTTTCTAATCGTTTTGCTATCTCTTTTAAAACATCGTCTCCGGCTTTATGTCCAAAGCGATCATTGATATGTTTAAAATTATCTAAATCAATAAAAATTAAGCCTATACTTCCAAAAGAAACAGGAGAAAGAGAAAGGCGTTGATCTAACCGCTGACTCATTTTAATTAATCGATCCGCTTCTTCTAAAAATCCGCGACGGTTATAAAGACCAGTCAGCGGATCCTTTAAAGCGAGCTTTTTATATAAAGCTAATTCTTTCTTTAATTTTTCTATTTCTGATTGTTTCTTCGATTTTTTCATAGAGAATTAAATCAAAACTCAAATGTCAAATCTCAAAATTATAACTCAAAGCTTAAAACTATTTTTTTGTCATCCTGAAAATGTGGTCCGAATGATCTCCGGTTACTTTTGACTTTTTATTACAACCGCCCCCAAAATGTAATACTTTCGCCGTTTTCAGGCTAAAATATGCACGAATTTTGAGGGCGGCTTTATCGTTGTTTCTCGTTTTTTTGTTTTACGCCCTTTTACTTCCCAATCTGATTCTTATAGAAGCTTACAATTGGTGAATCGTCGGAGAGTTGCTGAATGAAGACAATGTTGTTTGTAAAAATGGTCATTTCCGGGAGTGGCTTGAAAAACTCGTCTTTCATTAACGCAAAATTAATCTGAGGCTGCTCGTCTTCGTTCTGAGCTGGCTGCACATTAATGTAGCCGGGGTCTTTTAATACTAAATATTCTTCGGATTGTTTGACAATCTGACCATAATAAACAGCGCTGCCGTTACCAGTTTGGACGTAAACACTGTAATATTTATTGGAACTAGAGCTTGTGCCCGTCAGATTTGCGGCATTACCTCCTTTGACTAAAACGGCAACTACGCCTGCGACGATAACAATAAGAACCAACACCAAAATTATAATTAAAATGACTTTTGCTGTTTTGTTCATGTTTTTTATTTTAAGGGACTTATTAAATTTTTTCGCCCCATTACCTTTAATCGACCGTACCATAATTATAAACAATAATAATTCAAATCTCAACAATAACTCAAAACTCAAAAGTCAAAGCTCAAAGCCACAACTCAAAACCTTAAAACCTTACCCTAAAACCCTCCTTTTTGTCATCCTGAAGGCACTCTCTCTTATTGTCATCCTGAGGGCGAAGCCCGAAGGATCTCATGCCAGCTATCCGAGGGATTCTTCGCTGACGCTCAGAATGACAATGAAAAAGTCAAAACTCAAAAGTCAAAACTCAAAACCACAACTCAAAACCTTAAAACCTTACCCTAAAACCCTCCTTTTTGTCATCCTGAAGGCACTCTCTCTTATTGTCATCCTGAGGGCGAAGCCCGAAGGATCTCATGCCAAACAAGTGAGGGATTCTTCGCTTACGCTCAGAATGACGCTTCCTCCTTTTTGTCATCCTGAACGAAGTGAAGGATCCCATGCCAGCTAGCCGAGGGATTCTTCGCTGGCGCTCAGAATGACAATGAAAAACTCA
>JAQVHD010000017.1 GCA_028696375.1 Minisyncoccota bacterium | reverse complement strand
ATTTTGCGATTTGATTAAATCGGCGAAAACTATTCTTTGGAATGGACCAATGGGCTATTGGGAAAATAAAGCTTTTCGAGACAGCACAATTAAAATTGCGCGAGCTATCGCCAATAGTAAAGGATTTACAGTTGTTGGCGGCGGAGACACTCTTACAGCGATTGAAGAATTGCATTTATTGAATCGTTACAGCTTTGTTTCAACCGGCGGTGGGGCGATGCTCGAATTTTTAGCAAAAGGTAATTTACCAGCACTCGATTTTTTGATGGAAAAATAATATGAAAGAAATGCAGTGGAAAATTAGAGAGCCAATGCCAGTGGAATTTGCCAAATCATTCCCCGAATTTAATCGTCCTCTTCTCCAATTATTCTGGAATAGAAATTTACGTACGAAAGAAAGCATTTATAAATTTCTCAATCCTGTTTTACATAATCTTTATCATCCACGCGAGATGTTGAATATGGAGATGGCGGTTCAGCGTATTAATGAAGCCATTAAGAATAATAAAAAGATTGCTATTTACGGTGATTATGATACTGACGGCGTTTGCTCGACAACGATTTTAGCGCGAACCTTTAAAATATTGAATTATCATAATTTCGATGTTTATATTCCTAATCGTTTTAAGGGCGGTTATGGATTGACGAAGGAAAAGATAGAAAAAATGCACCAGAGAAAAACTCAACTCGTGATTACTTTAGATTGTGGCATAACAGATGCAGAAGAGGTGGCTTTGGCTAAAAAACTGGGAATGGAAATAATAATTTTCGATCATCATTTAATAGGCGCTCATCCGCCAGAAACCTTAATTGTAGATCCATGGCAGAAAGATGATCAGTACCCATTTAAAGATTTAGTTGCGAGTGGCATTAGTTATAAACTAGCAATGTTTTTGCTGGAAACAAATCATCATCCTTTAAAGCCAATTTTCGAAAAACAATTTTTAGATCTGGTCGCCATAGCTACTATTGCTGATGTCGCTCCATTAATTGACGAGAATCGCATTTTTGTTAGCGAAGGCTTAAAGCAGTTGGTTAAAACTCAAAATATTGGTTTAAGAAAATTATTAGAAATAGCTGGTTTAAATTTAAAAACAAAACTGGATCCTTATCATGTTGGTTTTATTATTGCGCCCCGTCTTAATGCCGTGGGTCGGATAGAACATCAGGTTGATAATAATTTTGAAGAGACCGACTATAGCTTTGAATTGCTGATGACGGAAAATGAAAATGAAGCTGAATTTCTGGCACAGAAAGTAAACAACTTAAATTTAGAAAGGCAGAATAAAGTTCAGGAAATCTACGATCATATTAAAAAAGAGTTATCTCAGCAGTCGCAACCTGATAAAATCATTTGCTTAGGAAATCCTCACTGGTCAAAGGGCGTAGTCGGCATTGTGGCAGGAAAATTAAAGGATGAATTTGGCCGGCCGGTGTTTATTTATTCTGAAGGCAAAGAGATTAGCACCGGATCTGCTCGTTCCGTTAATGGTTTTAACCTTGTAGAGTTAATAGAGCGCCATCGAGATCTTTTTATTGAGGCAGGCGGACATCGGTTAGCCGCAGGTTTTTCTTTAAAGAATGAAAATTTAGAACGTTTTAAAGAAATGCTTCAAAAAGAAAGTGCCCAAATTAGAGATGAGGATCTTATTCCAAAATTAATTATTGATACTACTTTAGATCCTGACGAAATTACACCTCAATTTCTTGAAATTTTTTATCGTCTGGAGCCATTTGGACGAGAAAATCCCGAACCTGTATTTTTAATGTCCGATGTTATTGTTTCTGATGTGAGAATTGTCGGTAACGGCGGGAATCATATTAAATTCAGCGCGCAGAAGAAAAATCGTTATTTCAATGTGATTAGTTTTAATAATGCTGAACAATTGAAATTTTTGACGAGCGGCACAAAAGCGGATATAGTTTTTTCTTTAACAACGGATGAATGGGGAGGTCAACAATTTTTAGAATTTCAACTTTTAGGTATTAAAGAAAAATAATATGCGAAAAAATATTAACAAAAAGATTATTGCTTATACTGATGGCGGCAGCCGAGGCAATCCGGGGCCGGCGGCTATTGGAGTAGTAATTGAAGGTATAGGCAATGAACCAAAGCAGTACAATGAATTTATAGGGGAGGCAACGAATAACGAAGCCGAATATCAAGCTGTTATTTTTGCTTTAAAAAAAATTAGACAGTTAGCAGGCAGAGAAATATTAAAACAAATTCAAGTGGAAATTCGTTTAGATTCGGAATTAGTGGCAAAACAACTGAATGGCGAATACAAAATAGAAGAGGAAAAACTTCAGCCTTTGTTTATGACTGTTTGGAATTTAAAATTTGATTTTGGCAATCTTTCTTTTAAACATGTTCCTCGTGAAAAAAATCGTCTGGCTGATAGATTGGTTAATATGTGCTTAGATCAACAAAATAGCAAGCTTTTTTGATTTAAAGGTCGATTTTTATAAAATTTTTTATGGAACAAACAACTTCATCAACAAGTTGTAATTGCGAAAAGTGCCCCTGTCAGAAAAAAAGAATTAGTGTAGCGCTTATCTTAGGCATTAGTTTCATTATCGGCGCAGCTATAATTAGCTTCGTTCTTTATCAGACTCGAGTAACCGAGGATACTTTACAGGTAACTGGTTCGGCTAAAAAAACGATTATTTCCGATGTGGTTAAATGGAATAGCACTTTTTCTCGAAGCGTAGACACCAATAATTTAAAGGAGGGTTATGCTCAGATGGCGTCGGATCTTGAAAAAATAACTAATTTTTTGAAGGATAATGGGATAGATATCAGTCAGATTACTATTTCGCCAATTTATCCTGAGGAAAGATATGATTATTCGAAGAGCGGTAACAATTTTTTGGGCTATACACTGAGGCAAAATATTCAAGTTCAATCGACAGAAGTGCAAAAAATTACGGATTTAGCCAAGAATACTTATAGTCTAATTGAACAGGGAGTGGTTTTGTCCACTCAGTCACTGGAATATTATTACACCAAATTGCCAGAAGTAAGAGTAGATTTGCTGACAGATGCTGTTAAAGACGCTCAAAATCGAGCTACTAAAATTGCCGAAAGTAGTGGACAAAAAATAGGCTTATTGAAATCAGCCAGTATGGGCGTGGTACAGGTATTGCCAGTAAATTCGGTTAATGTCTCAGATTACGGAGCCTATGACACTTCGAGTATTGAAAAGGAAGTAATGATTACTGTTCGAACGACATTCCGAATTAGTAAATAAAGAAGGAAAGGAAAAGTAAGCTAATGACAATTTTCTTCGAAAATTGTCATTAGCTTTTCCTGTCCGCTATGAAAAAAAACACCAAAAAATCTAATCAGATTTTTATTGTAGGAATTGATGAGGTGGGACGAGGCGCTTTAGCTGGCCCCCTTGTTTTAGGGGCTGCTGCTGGTTATCTTAATGATCAGAATATTAATTTTCTCAAAGGGATAAAGGATTCTAAACATTTAACTTTCAAACAGCGCGTAGAGTGGTATAACAAATTGATCTATTCCGATCTTCAATTGTACACCGTTTCGATAAGTAATAAATTTATTGATCAATGCGGCATAGCCCAATCGCTAAAAGAAGGAGTGAGGCGCTTGCTTAATAAAATTCAATTCGAACCCGATTTAGTTCTTTTGGATGGTGGATTAAGAGCACCTCAAAAATATTTTCAGCAAACTATTATTCATGGTGATGAAAAAAATCCATTTATTGCCGCAGCGTCCATCTACGCCAAAGTGCGACGAGATTTTTACATGATGCGATTAGATAAAAATTTTAATTATTATTTTAAAGATCATAAGGGTTATGGCACTCGCAAGCATTACGAAATGATTAAGAAAAATGGCCTTAGCCCAAAGCATCGGAAAAGTTTTTTAAAAAAATTACATTAATATTGTCAAAAACAAAAGAATCATTAAAATAAAAAAGAAAGCGGGTGTGGTGTAGTGGCAACACGTCTCCCTTCCAAGGAGAAGATCGCCGGTTCAAATCCGGTCACCCGCTCTAAATTTATGAAATTTTCTTTAGTCATACCTTGTTATAACGAAGAAAAGACACTTCCTTTTTTATTAGAATCTTTAAAACAATTAGATTATCCGTCCGAAGAATTTGAAATTATTATTGTGGACAATAATTGTACTGATCAAACAGTTTCGGTAGCCCAAAAATGGGGAATAAATAATATTGTTAAAGAAGAGCATCAGGGACTAACTTGGGCACGACAGCGAGGTTTTTTAGCTGCCAAAGGCGATATTATTGCTTGCCTTGACGCAGATTGTCGTGTTCCGGTGGATTGGCTTAAAAAAGCGGAAAAATACTTGCAAAAAACCAATGTTGTTGCCGTTTCCGGCCCTTATGACTATTTTGATGCTTCTTATTTTTTTCGACATCTCTCTTTACTGTTTCAATCTGTTTTTTATCCCATCATCCCCAAAATTTTGCATTTTATTTTCCGAAAACCAGCGGCTATTATCATTGGCGGCAACTGCTTTATTAAAAAGACTGTTTTAGAAAAAATCGGTGGTTTCGATACCTCAATTAAGTTTTGGGGGGAGGACGTTATTACGGCGATGCGGTTGGCTAAGGAGGGAAAAGTTATTTTTTCTTCCCAGCTCAAAATTTATTCCTCCAGTCGTCGTTTTAAAAAGGAAGGAAGTTTTAAAACATCTTTGCGTTATTTTTTAAATTATTTAAGCATCTATTTTTTTAATAAACCTTATGTGCGTGAAAAAGATTGAAACTTTTCTTTTTTTATGAGAAAATGGTATTAATATGATTTATTCAGAATTAACTGTTGAAGAAATTAAAAATTTAAACAAAGATCATGTCGTTGTTTTATTTCCATTGGGCGCCATTGAGCAGCACGGCTTTCATTTGCCTGTAGGTACAGATGCTTTTATTGCGGAAAATATTGCTAAACGCGTTGAGAAAAAAGCCAAAGATAAAATCGTTCTTCTGCCAACATTACCCTATGGTGTTTCTGGCGGTTATGCCGGATCGCTCAAGGTTAATGATAAAACTTTTAAGCAAATTGTTTTGGAAATTGGGCAAAGCGTTTTAGATAATGGCTTCCGCAAGATTTTCTTATTAAATGGTCATGGCGGAAATCAAAGCTATCTCGAAGACATCACTGCTACTTTAAATGTTGAATACCCCTATACTGCTACTATTCCGCTATATTTATCGGGCAAGCGAGGAATCCAAGCCCTAAAAAAAGTCAATTATAAATATTGGATTCGCCATGCTGATGAAATCGAAACTTCTCTAATGTTGGCGATGAATGAAAAATTAGTATCAATGGATAAAATCGTGGACGAGACAGGCTTATTAAAAACTAAAGATTATAAGCCTCTCGATGAGGGTACTTTAAAATTATTTTTACCATGGGAGTATGAATCAAAGAGTGGTGTTTATGGCGAGCCATCAAAAGCCTCAAAAGAGATTGGCGAGTTTTTATGGGAAGAGGCGGCCGAAGAAATTCTTGATATTATTAATCAATTTGAAAAAATTACGCAGAAAATAGAAAAATTTATTTCTCAAAGGGAAAATGAAAATCATAAAACCCTAGAAAACGAAGAAGTATCAAAAGCCGATGGTAGTCAATTGACAAACCAAAAATAATTTCTAAGATATAACCTATGTTTGCTATTATTGAAACAGGAGGAAAGCAATATTTAGTAGAGGAAGGTCAGCGAATTAAGATCGAAAAAATCGAAGGGAAACCGGGTGAAAAGGTGAACTTCGATCGCGTTCTTTTGATTGCTGATGATAATAAGGTAGAAATAGGGAAACCTTATTTAAAAGGTCATTCGGTTGAGGGAGAGATTTTGAAAACGGGCAGAGCCAAAAAAGTAATTGTTTTTCGTTATCATAACAAAACTCGTTATCGAAAAAAGAAAGGCCATCGTCAATGGTTTACGGAAGTAAAAATTAATAAAATTAAATAAAAAAACTCCTTAATGGAGTTTTTTATTTTTTGAGCGATTAGCGACGATTAGAAAGAGCATTTTTTAGAGTTTCAGCATCAGCAAATTCGATTTCACCACCAGTAGGAATGCCGCGGCCAATGCGACTAATTTTTTTAGCTAAATTTTTTAATTTACGTTCCAAATACATTGCTGTTAAATCACCCTCTGTAGTAGGGCTAATAGCAATAATGATTTCATCGGCAATTTGCTGAGGGAGTCTGCGGACCCTTTTTTCCAGTTGATCGAGTCGCAAGGTGTTATAACTATTAATATCGGAAGGATCAATTAAGTGGCTAAGAATGTGGTAAGTACCTTTGAAGGAGTTGGTTTGTTCAATAGAAAAGACGTCGATTTCTTTTTCAACGATAGCAATGATATTTTGGATGCGGGAAGGATTACTACAAATATGGCACAATTGCCCAGGACCTTCAAATGGCAAAAAACATCGCTCACAAATTTTTATCTTTTTTTCCAATTCATTCAACTGCTGGATAAGTTGTCTGCGTACATCTTGGTTACGAATTAAATAGAAGATTAATCTTAAAGCCTGCCTTTTGCCTATTGAAGGAAGGCGAGCAATTGTTTCCGCAAGGTTTTTAATAGAATCAGGATACATATTTTATTCTAACACAGACCAACTAAAATCGGCCCCTTCGCCGCCCTCATCGCTAAAGGTAGTATCAATGTTGCGAAAAGTCGTTAATTCAGGAATAAATTTAATTTTTACTGTTCCCAAGGGCCCATTACGATGTTTAGCAATAATAATTTCCGCTGTATTTTTTTCTTCTTCCGTTAATTCTGACTCTGGCTGATCCCGATCTTTTCGATAAATAAAGAGAACAACGTCCGCATCTTGTTCAATAGAGCCAGATTCGCGCAAATCAGACAATTTAGGAATTTTATGATCTCTTTGTTCCACGGCACGTGAAAGTTGAGAAACAGCTAAAATAGGAATTTGTAATTCTCGGGCGAGAGCTTTTAATCCTCTGGAAATTTCAGTAATTTGCTGCACCATACTGCCATTGTAATTTTCGCGAGGCACAATCAATTGAAGATAATCAATGATAATTAAATCCAAACCTTTTTCTGCCTGAAGCCGGCGAGCCATGGTTCGAATCTGCATAATATTAGGTGAAGAGTTATCATCAATATAAATAGGTGCCTGAGAAAGTCGGTCGAGACCTTGTTGTAAAATCTCAAAATGTTCGGGATTTAATTTGCCTGTGCGAATCCGCCACAGTTCAATACCGGATTCGGCGCTAATTAACCGATCCACCACTTGCTCTTTTGACATTTCTAAACTAAAAATTCCGACACTTTTCTTTTCTTTAACCGCCGCGTGTCGAGCAATATCTAAGGCCAAAGAAGTTTTTCCTAATGATGGCCGCGCTGCTAAAATAATTAGATCTGATGGTTGTAGCCCAAATAATTTTTTGTCTAATTCGGTAAATCCTGTTGGAATGCCTGAAAATTGTTTTTCTCCTTGCTGAAGCATCTCAATTCTTTCAAATGCTTTTGAGAGCATTGGTTTCAATGGCAGAAATTCTTGGCGTAATGATTTTTGGGTAATTTGAAAAAGTCTTTGTTCTGCTTCGTCAAGAAGGACGTCTACATCTTTATTTTCTTTCCAAGCCATCTCGCCAATTTCATACGAAGTACTAATAAGATCTCGTAAAACCCGTTTTTGCTGAACGATTTTAGCGTACATTACTACATGGCTACTTGTGGGCACCATGTTAATTAGAGAAGCTAAATAACTGGCTCCACCCACTTCGCTTAATTGTTTTTTCTCCTTTAAGCGATTGGTGACGCTAACGATATCAATTGGTTCGTGTTTAGTATAAAGATCCAAGACAGCAGCATAAATTTTTTGATGGGCGGATCGATAAAAATCATCAGGAGTTAGAAAATCAGCCACTTTCGTAATGGCTTCTTTATCAATCATTAAACAACCCAAAACAGACTGTTCAGCTTCTATGTTTTGAGGGGGTAATTCCTTATTGATAGATTGTTTATTAGTCGATGAGTTCATGAACTAATTTTAAATGATCTTAATAATAAAGGGAATTAACAAGATATCCACTATTGCATTTTAACTTGTTGAATCCATTGCAGAATCTTTCCAAAAATGACCGGTTCGATTTGCTGAATAATCCGTCGTTCTTCTCGAGTGAATTTTTTTAAAACAATTTCCTCCGCCTTTTGATGTATTACCTTTGGGGAACGAACGCCAATTCTTAATCTCCAAAAATTCTTTGATTTTAAACAATTGATTATGGATTCCAGACCCTTATGACCAGCTGCCCCTCTATTTTTTTGAATTTTAAATTCACCCAATCGAATATCCGTATCATCATGAATAACGAGAAGATTATCCAGAGAAATTTTAAAGTAGTCCACCAATTTTTTTACAATCTCTCCCGATTCATTCATAAAGCATTGAGGAATGGCCAAGATTATTTCTTCATTTTTTGAAATTAGCGATTGCAGCTTTTTTTCTAATTTAAAAGATTGATAATGATTATTTTCCGTAAAATGTATTAGGATTTCAGCGCCAATATTGTGGCGAGTGTTTTTAAATTTATTACCTTTATTACCCAGGCCAATAATTAAAATCATACGTTCTATTTTTTTAAACCGTTTTCTATATTTTACTTGAGGTAAAATTAATTAGCAAGCCGTTAAAAATTCAACGTCAACAATGTAGGATGTAAACTAGCGACAGCAGCGATTTTTTCTAAAGAAAAAATCGCTGCTGGCTTTAGTTAAGAAAAATTTTTATAAATCTAATACTTTTATTGCCATTCTTGACTTACTTTTTATTATTTTTATAATATTAGCTATCCGGTAAAGGTCGACTTAAAGGAATGCTGTTCTGACTATCATGAATAATCAAATTCCAAAAGATCAAGAATTCCTCGAGTATATCGTTAAAGCGCTTGTCGATTATCCTGAGGATGTCAAAGTTACTCGGACAATTGATGAAATGGGAGTACTTTTGACACTTAAGGTAAATCCAAAGGATATGGGCCGCATTATTGGCCGACAAGGTTCAACAGTAAGAGCAATTCGATCTTTAACTAGACTCATTGGCCTTCGTCACAATGCTCGTGTCAATCTGAAGATTGAGGAACCCGAGGGTTCAACGAGAAAAACCGACAGCTCGGTTGACAAAGAAGTAGAAGGCCTAGAAAATTTTTAGTTAGTCATTTCATTAAAAATTAGAAAATGAACCCCTTAAAGGGGTTCATTTTCTTTTGAAAAGATATTACAATAAAATAGATGAAAACAACAACTTCCAAAGTAAAAAATAAAAAAACCCTCATTTTCGATGTTATTTCGCTTTTTCCTGAGGCTTTCAGTTATTTCGACATTTCTATTTTAAAGCGCGCCCAACAGAGAGGAATCATCAAGATTAATATCATAAATCCGCGTGATTTTACTATTGATAAGCATAAAAAAGTTGATGATAAGCCTTATGGAGGAGGTCCGGGTATGGTGATGAAAATTGAACCAATTTGGAA
>JAQVHD010000016.1:1920-10600 GCA_028696375.1 Minisyncoccota bacterium | reverse complement strand
TTCCGTAGGGAAAGCAATTACCTCTCCTCGTCTTAATAATTGAGCAGCCTTGTTAATGTTGCGATAAACAAAACCATCGATTATTTTAGCCATAAATTTGTATTTTGCTATAGTATAGTGCGAGTCGGGATGCCGAGATTCGAACTCGGACTACTGCCACCCGAAGACAGCGTGCTACCATTACACCACATCCCGAAATGCAGATTCAAAGCACCAAGCACACAATCCAAAAAATCAATCACTTAAATAACTAATGTCTCATGAATAAATAATAATGAATGCGAAATGCAAATCTCAAATTTTAAAGCTCAAAACTCAAAACTATAACCCAAAACCTGCGAACTTATTTAAACGATCAATTTCTAATTTTCAATTTCCATTTGATTTTTCATTTTTAATTTTTATTACACATTGTACTTTTTTCTTATTTCTTCGTCAATTTCTTCTTCTAACATCTCTTTTTTTGATTTAGCTTCTTCAGTCATTTTTTTCAACTCTTCATCTTTAAGCTTGCCTAATTCTATAACTCGTTTCTTTAAATATTTTTCTTCGTTTCTTTTAGGATCGTCTAGCACTTCTTCTAAAAGAATATTAAGAATCCAGCCCACCTTCGGGGAAGGAGGAATATTAAGTAGTTGCATAACATCATCACCCTTAATTTTAAGCATCTTTGGTTCAATTGGGTCTTTTTTCACTTTTTCGATCATATATCGCAAATGACGCAAGCGATAGGAAGAAATCTTCGGCAAACCCGAACCGCTTCGATCAGCTTCACGTAATCTTAACAAATCATCAATATTCTCCGGACCAACGTTTCTAATTAAACGCCGGACGCCCGCTGGTGTTACCTTGTTAACATCATAAAAGAAGAAATGCCAACGAACTAATTTAACAACTTTATCAATCGTCTTTTTAGGAAAACGCAAGCGGGTTAAAATTTCTTTTGTCATCTGAGCGCTCACTCTTTCGTGCCCTTGAAATTTCGCTTCTAACCCTTCCCCTCTTTTGGTTCGTGGTTTCCCCACGTCGTGCAATAAAGCCGCCAATCGCGTTTCTAAATTAAAATTATTTTTAGCAGCATAATCTAATGTTTTCACTAAATGTTCAAAAGTAGTGAGACTCTCATATTTAATATGCGCCTTTGATTTTTTTGTCACTCCCACCACATCAACTCCCTCCTCCAATTCTTTTATGACGTAAGGCATTAATTTTAATTCATGCAACATTTCGATGCCGCGAGCAGCATTTTCGCAATTAAGCATTTTGATCAACTCATCCCTTATTCGTTCTTTCGAAATATATTCCAAATTACCATGCAATTTTTCAATGGCTTTCTTCGTGTTTTCTTCAATCTGGAAATCTAATTCGGCAGCAAAGCGCACTGCTCTCATTAATCGCAGGGCATCTTCATTAAAACGCGCTTCTGGATTGCCAACGGCTCGGATAAGTTTATTCTTTAAATCGTTTTGGCCCTTACAAGGATCAATGATTTTAAACTTCCCATCTTTAACTTGAATTGCCATGGCGTTAATGGTGAAATCTCGACGCGCCAGATCATCTTCCAGCACGGTGGCAAATTTAATTTCATCGGGATGACGTTTGTCTGAATATTTTCCTTCTAATCGAAAGGGGGTGACTTCTACAATTTTTAGAGTTTCATCTTCGGAATTAGTAATAACCGAAACAGTGCCGAAATCATTTTCATAAAAACTATTAGGAAATAATTTCTGAATTTCCTGCGGAGTGGCATTTGTAGTAATATCCCAGTCTTTAGGCTTTTTCTTTAACAAAACATCACGAACACAGCCACCTACAAGATAGGCCTCGAATTTTTGAGGTGTTTTATTAAATTGCTCTAAAATATTTTTAATCTCAATAGGAATTTCCATTGGTTTTTTCATTTCGCGCGACGCTTCCAACCGAGGAGAAGCCAGATTGATGCGATTTTTAAACCAAAAATTTTCCTGACCGTCCTTCATTGTTTAAATTGTAGCTGAAAATCAGCACTCTGTCAATTTTAAAAAATTGAATTTTCAAAGAAAAAATGATAAATTAATATCGCGCCCTCGTGGTGAAATGGATATCACGCCAGTCTTCGGAACTGGAATTGGGGGTTCGAATCCTCCCGAGGGCACTAAAGAAAGCTCAAAACTCAAAAGTCAAAAGTTGCGACAAAACAAAAGAAATTCAAAATTCCTTTCTCCCGGCAGACAAAGGTCAAATCTCCAATAGTAAAAGGGAACAAAATTCAAAAACTTTCACTACCTTTTCATCTTGAATGCATATGTTGTTTTGTTTGATGCTCTTGCAAAAAATACGAAATGTGGTAAAGTAAAAATAGCTATTTAGCAATTTATTTAAAGGAGAGCAAAATGTTTCTGTACAAAGTTCTCTGCTGGTTGGTTTATTTACTTTTTCGACCTCAATTGAAAGAAGTAAAGGGGTTGGGAAATTTACCAGATGATCGCGGGTTCCTTGTTGTGGCTAACCATCAGAACAATTACGATCCGCTCATAATTGCTGCGGCAATGCACTCTTTTTTCCAACAGCATCTCAATCGCAAGATTTATTTCATCGGTTCCCCCCGGTTGAAAAATGAGTTCTTCCGTCATCCCTTCATAAGCGCTTTGCTTACTGTGGGTATGGACAGCATTGGCTATCTGCCCGCTCACCGCGATAGTCTGAGGCGCTCAACTGAATTCATTGCAGATGGGAACGTGGTGGTCATTTTCCCCGAAGGAGGCCGTAATCCAAACAAGACATTGAAACGTGGTAGAAGAGGCGCGGCAGTTATTGCCTTACTCAGTGGCTGCCCAGTTGTACCGATAGGATCTTTTGGTCCCAAAACCTATGGTTTGAAGGAAGGAATTTTAGGATTTTTTGCCAGTAAAAAACTTGTCATCGGAAAACCATTTTGCTTTGAACCAAAATCACAGCAGGAAATTAATGCTAATCCTCGTATTCTTGTTGAAACTACTAATGAGATAATGCAGAAAATTGCAGAAGTCGCTCAGAAACAATACCAACAGGCCCCAACTTAGCGGGTCTGTTTTTCTTGAAGAAAAGAAAAATTTTAGGTAAGATTTAAAAAGGTCAAAACTCAAAAGTCAAAATTCAAAACTGAAAGTCAAAAATCAAAAATTTTGAGATTTGAAATTTGCATTTTGAGTTTCGAGTTCCGCGTTTTTACTCCGCCCATAGCTCAATTGGTAGAGCAGTTGCCTCTTAAGCAAACGGTTGCAGGTTCGAGTCCTGCTGGGCGGACAATAAATAAAACTCAAAGTGCAAATCTCAAAATTAAACAGTTGAAAAGATATGAAAATTATCGACTTGCATCTTCATTCTTTTTATTCGGATGGGGAATTAGCTCCTCGTAATTTGCTAAAACTGGCTATTCAAAATAAATTAAGCCTTTTTTCAATCACCGATCATAATTTTATTTCTTCAGATCTAAACCAAATAAAAAAAGAGGCTTCTCAACAAAATATCTTATTTGTTCCTGGCATCGAAATATCTACTTTTGAAAAGCAAGCTGGCACGGCCCTCCACATTGTCGGCTACTCCCACTCTTTTAACATTAAAAAAATTAATGAGGCAATGACACCGACAATTCATGGTTATAATGAACGGGCGAAAAAAATAATTAAAAAAATCAACCGTCAATATAAAACCCAGTTCAATTATGATGAAATCAAAAGGGAAATACCCAGTATTTATGTAAGCCGAAATCAATTAGTTCAGAAATTATTGAAATTTATAGGCGGCAAGGCTACTTTTCAAGAACTGCTGCCGGAAGTCTTTGTTGAGGAAGATAATTCCTGGATGATGAGTCCAAAAGAGGCCATTTCTCTTATCAAAGAAAATGATGGATTAGCCGTATTAGCCCATCCAAGTAATTTGATTAACCAACGGTTTGATTCCCTTCTCGAAAAATTAACCAATTTTGGTTTAGATGGTATTGAGGTTTATACCGCAAAAGATGATGTGACTACTATTCAAATACTAGAGAAAACAGCTCTTAAATATCATTTATTAGCAACTGCTGGCAGTGATTGGCACGGTTTTCATTTATCTGCATACAATCCAGGGATCAAAATTCCCAATGGAGCATACCAAAAAATATTGAATAAGTTTAAATAAAAAAGTAAAATCATAAACGTAATTTAATAATACAAAATAGGAGGGAAAAATGAAACTTTTAGCCTGCGATTTATGTCATTCGGTTGTTCCACTTACTAAACATTTAAAGAGTTGCCGTTGTAAAAATATCAGCGGAAAATATCTGGATCAGAAAAATATTATTATTTATGTCAGAGATAAAAACAGCTGCAGAGTAATTGGTCTTTCTAATGCTGTCCGTTACGGCTTGATTAAAGAAGGATGTGCCTGGATTATTGATTTTAACGATCCAACTATTAAGAAACTCATTGAATTATAATCGTCAACTTTAAAAACCTAAAAAGAGCGGAAACCGCTCTTTTTTAATTTAATATTGGCCTTTTAGAGATTAAAATTTTAAATTTATATTTGTGTTATCGTTTATCGCAGCTTCTGGCTTTTGCCTACCGCCTCAGACGGGACTTTTGATTTTTGAATTTATTTTGTATAATTATCTATATGGAAATTTTTAAACCTAAAATTAAAATCGCCATTTCCGGAGCGGCCGAAACGGGTCATTGCAGTGCTAAGGCTATGGAACTTTCTATGAAACTAGGCGAAGAGTTAGTAAAACGTGACTGTATAGTTGTTACTGGCGCTACTACAGGCGCTCCTTATTGGGTCGCCAAAGCAGCTAAACAAGCAGGGGGGATGGTAATTGGCCTATCTCCAGCTATTTCAGAAAAAGAACACATTAACAAATATCACCTGCCCATTGATTATCATGATTTAATCATTTACACCGGCGCAGGCTATGCAGGTCGTAATCTTTTACTAACGCGTTCTGCTGATGCTGTGATTACAATTTGCGGCCGGATGGGAACTTTGAATGAGTTCACTGTCGCTTTTGAAGAAAATCGATTAATTGGCGTTTTGGAAGGCACTGGTGGAATGGCGGATATGATGCGCCAGATTATCGATAAGGCCTTTCGAGGGCCGGGCCCGGTTATCTTTAATAGTGATCCGAAAGCTCTCGTTGAAGAATTGATAGAAAGTATTTTGCAGGAAAAAAATCAATGAAACATTAAATTAATAAGTTTTAAAGGTCGATTTATAAAAATAAACCATGCCTACCAAAACAAATTCTAAAGCTAAAGAAAAAAATGAAAAATTAATAGGAGTTGTTACTCATTACTTTGATAAAATCGGAGTAGCCGCTTTAAAATTAAAAGCTCCTTTGGCTGTGGGCGATCGCATTCTTTTCCGGAGTAATTTGGGCGATTTGTTTGAGCAAGAAGTTACTTCAATCCAAATAGAACATCAATCCGTCCAAAAAGCCAAAAAAGGTGACGAAGTGGGTATTAAAGTGGATCAAAAAGTTCACGATGGAAATGAGGTGTATTTGGTCGAATAATCAAAATTTTTATTCACAATGAACGATCTTGTTATTTTAGGTCAATTGCTTCTTTCTTTATTTTTGGGATCCCTTATTGGATTAGAAAGGCAATTGGCTCGAAAACCAGCAGGTTTCCGAACTTATGCCCTTGTTTCTTTAGGCTCGACAATTTTTACTATTATCTCTGAAATGTTAGCACTGCGTTATGCTAATACACCTAATTTTTCTTTTGATCCTTCCCGTATTGCTTCACAAATTATTGTCGGCATTGGATTTGTAGGAGCTGGCGTGATCATCTATCAAAAATCGCAAATCCGAGGCATTACTACAGCCGCCAGTTTGTGGGTAACAGCAGCAATTGGTATGGCCGTAGGTTTTGGTTTATACACCCTCGCTATCCTTTCAACTTGTCTCGTCCTTATTGTCTTAATTGTTTTTTACTTTTTTATCGAAAATCGCCTAACAAAAAAATTAACATAAGCAAGAATGAGTCTATCTAAAAAAATCAGCACCTATTTTACAACTTCTTCTATTTTAGCTGGCACCATCTTGGGTGCCGGCCTCTTTACATTGCCTTATATTTTCATTCAATCGGGCTCGCTGTTATTTATTATTTATCTCATTTTGGTTACTTTAATTTGTTTGGCTACCCATCTGTCTTATGGTGAATCACTATTACGTACCGAAGGTGAACATCGTTTTATTGGAATGGCTGAAATTTATTTAGGCAAATGGGCAAAAAAATTAATTACCGTCACAACATTTATTAGTATTGGGGGATGTCTTTTAGCTTATTTAATTATGGGGGGGCAATTTCTCCAAAATTTTTCTCAAATTATTAATCATCCTCTAAATCAATGGCAATCTGTTCTGATTTTTTGGCTACTCGGTTCTGCTGGAACAGTGCTTGGTATTAGATTTATAGGTGGTGGCGAAATGATCAGTCTAATTGTAATTACCGCTTTTATTGTTGTCTTTGCTATTTTGGGCTTACCCCACCTCAATTTAAGCAATGTCCCCTTGATCAATTTTTCCCAATTTCTTTTGCCTTATGGGGTTTTGCTTTTTGCTCTTTCTGGTGCTTCCGCTGTACCAGAAATTTATTCTTATTTTCGTAAGCAATCTATTACGCCTAGAGAAATTAATTTTAAAAAACCTATTCTGCGGGGCACAATAATTCCAGCTATTCTCTATTTAATCTTTTGCTTAGGAGCAGTAGGAATCATGGGCTCTCACAACATAAGTATCGATTTAGTGCCTCAATTAGTAAATATTAATCCTTGGCTAGGTATTGTTACTGATTTATTGGGCATTCTTCTCGTCATCACCTCATATTTCATCCTTGCTCTCAATTTTAAGAATTCTCTTGTATTTGATCTTAATTTCAAAAATTTAGCTGCCTGGACCGTCAGCATCTTCTTGCCATTAATTCTTTATCAGCTTGGCATCCATAATTTTATTCAAATTATTAGTTTCTTAGGCGCTGCAGTTTTAGGTATTGAAAGTATTATCACTCTTCTCATTCACAAACAATCCCAACAAAAAGGCTTTCTTCAGCCCCCTTTTGTTTTAAAAATATCTCCGACAGTAAGAATTATTCTTATTGCTCTTTTAATATTAGGCGCTGTTTTAGAAATTATCGGAATAGCCGTTTAAATTAATGCTCTGGGTATTTTTTATTAAAAATTTTTTAAATATAATTTATATATGCCTGAAATTTTAAGAAAACCCCCTTCTCAAATTAAAATTAGAACTCTGGAAACAGATGTTGAAGACATGAGGAAAAGCGGCGGTGGTCTCGTCGAGGGAAAAATCTTGGGCCGCTCGCTAGAAGAATTACCCTCAACGATTGAACAAAAGAAAAAAGGGGAAGTTACTTTTTTCCCCACCCGAGTCACACCAGAAGAGATTACTCAAAAAAAGAAGAAGGTGCCTATTATTATTATTGCCACTATTGTTGGTATAGGCCTTATTATTGGTCTAGTTTTTTATACCGGCCACAAACCTCAATCGCCCTCTAATACTCTACCTCCCGCAGCCCAACCTCAATATATCTCTCTCCTTCATAATTATAATGGACCTCAAGAATCAGTTACTTTTGATCTTACTCTTAAAAATTTTGAATCTATTTTAGTGAAACAATTTTATACTATTACAGCTCCTGAAACAGTAAAAGAAATTATTTTTACAAAAGACAATGGCGAATTAGTAACGGGAGAGGAATTCCTCAAAACGCTTTTTAATAATTTTGAGGGTATTCCTTTCAGCAATCAACCCAAATGGTATAAAGCTTTCTCTTTTATAATTTATACAAGTAAAGATGGTACCAACTCAATTGCTTACGTTGCGCAAATGGATAACTCCAGTTTAAACGTAACTGCCTTCTCTTCGCTTAAATCTCGTTTTGCTATTGATTTTGAAAAATTTATCATAAATAATGTTAAACTTCTCACTTCTCAATATCTACAAGATCCAGGCAAACCCAATGCTCAATTTCTTCCTCAAACTATCGGAGCAATTAATGCGTCAGTTCTCCAATTTTCTACCGGCGCTGAATTTTACTATGCTCTCTATGATAATTATTTTATTGCAGGCACTAGTAAGGATGCCTTTACTAAAATTTTAGATTTAATTATAACAAGGTAGAGAAAAAAATTGAGGTGAGAACATAATGTTTGCTCCGTCTCTGAAATAAATACGGCCGAGGTGGCGGAATCTGGCAGACGCGCTAGGCTTAGGACCTAGTCCCCTTTGGGGGTTGAGGGTTCAAATCCCTCCCTCGGCACAAATTTATTGTCGCTAGTTTAATCCAAAACCAGCCTCTAAGGCTGGTTTAGTATGTTAGTCTTTTATTTGAGATCGTCTCTTTTAAATCTGAGTCCCCAATAATCCTCCAACAATTCTAGTAATACTAAATGCTAAAATGGCAATTACTACCGCAATAACAGCATAAATAAGCATTTTATTAGCAGTTTTTACTTTATTAGAATCACCAGCTGCAGTGATATATGAGAAAGCAGCCACTAAACCCAAAATAACCGCGGCCACCAACACAATGGTGTAGATCCATCGAGCAATATTATTCACTACATCCATCCACGTATTAAGATCACGCGGAGCAGGGGGATTATATGGCGTTCCGGGGTATACTTGGGCGCTTGCAATGCTGCCTAAGGTTAAAGAAGC
>JAQVHD010000016.1:0-1820 GCA_028696375.1 Minisyncoccota bacterium | reverse complement strand
TCAACATTACCCGTACTCATCAAGAAGGCACCATAAAAATACATTACTAGAGAGACTGGACCGGCAATCAGCAAAAGATATTGCTGTAAAGTATTAATTAGTTGAGCTAGGGAAGTAGCATTGGCAATTATATTCTTCCCAAAGCCAAACACCCCTTCAATCAACATAACCACAACCAAACCTCCAATTGCCCATCCTAAAGCATTTTGTCCTTGTTTGACTTTTTTAGGATCTCCTCCAGCTGTCATTAAAAGAATTGCCCCCCAAATAGTCATAATAGCACTTAAGGGCACGGCTATATCAAGAATCGCCCGAACAATAAGTTGCATTAATCCTCTAATATTATTAACTTTTAGAGGGCTAACCAGCTGGGCTGACGCTACTGAGGTTATTAAAATTCCTACTAATAATATTGTAGAAAAGAAAAATAATCTCGTCAAGTTATTTTTTTTATTTTGAAAATGAGGTAAAGGCATATTTGTGATATTATCTAGGCCAATTGGCATTAAGAATATTATCCAAGGTTAAAGGGTGTCCTAAAAGAATGGTACAAACAATATTAATAATAAAGCTGGCTCCGTAGGCAATAATTAAACCTATAAACGCAGCCTCGATAATTTTTTGACCCGCCTTTACACCTTCTGGTTTTCCTTGGGAAATGATCATTCGAATACCACCATAAAGACCAAAGCCTATTGCTGCATAAAAAGCAATTTCTCTTAGTAAGTGAAAGATGTTGGTAATCACACGAAGCACATCACTCAACTGGCAGTCTCCTACTTTAAGACAAGAAGAAGAAACCCCTGCTAATAATCCGCCTCCTGTTTTCTCCACTGTTGTTGTAACTGAAACAGGGAGGGCCTGAGGAGAAGAGGTTAATGATTGAGCAAAAGCTCTATTATTCCAACAATAACCCCCCAACAAAAAGATTGCTCCTGCTATAATTATTCCTTTAAGAATGGATTTGGGAATAAACTTTCTCAAAATCATTGGTTAAAATTACGATTTATACGCTGAGCTGCTTCATGAAGAGCTGTTAGCGGTGCGACCTGACCGCTCAAAATAGATTCTAACATATTTTTTAAAATAATAGTATTCTCTTCGGGGTTAAATTGTAACCATGTTTTAGCAGTAAGAGCTTGCTCACAAAAAACGCTCAATTTTTCATCATTTTTGCAGGCTTGAATTAAAACACGATTGGCTGCTGGTCGCAAAGTAGCATTCAAATAGGCCGGCGCTCCGGTATTAACCAAAAAATAAACAAAATCCCAAGCCTGCTGAGGATATTTAGATGTGGCCGATACTGAAAATGCCCAATAATTAGCGTAGTTTTGCTTCGCAATAGCGCTACTCGGCTGAGGCAATGGTGCGATACTATAATTTAAATAGCTATTGAGGGCCTCAAGCGTTTTCATCGCTGAACTATAATCAATAAGCATTGCTAGTTTATTTTGCGCAAAAGCCTCCAAGGCATTAGGGAAATGTTCATTCCATGAATAATTAGGACTGGCCGGATTAGCAAAGCTTAAATAAAAATTGACAGCATTAACGCCATTGGTTGTATCAAAAATTCCCCTTCCTTTCTCATCAACAATTTTTTGGTTGTTGTGCAGCATTAAAAGTAAAACAATATCAACGGCATTACGAATGTTACTAACCGTTCCTAGGGCTGCTCCCGATTGAATAATTTCACCATTTGCATTTTTTTTGGTAAGCAGTTGAGTATCTTTAACAAAATCGTCCCATGTTGCAGGGGGCATTGCAATACCGGCGCTATTAAAAAAATCTTTATTATAATATAGTGCCAACGTATCTACGTA
>JAQVHD010000036.1 GCA_028696375.1 Minisyncoccota bacterium | reverse complement strand
AAAAATGCGCATGTAGTTCAGTGGTAGAACGCTGTCCTGATAAGACAGAGGTCGGAGGTTCGATCCCTCCCATGCGCACGATGCAAAGCCAGTCATTTTGGCGGCAAATTATTTAGAATTATTTCAAGAGCTAATTAAAGGGCTCACCTTAGAAAAGATCAGACGGAAAAGCAGCTTACCTCTTGACAATGGGTTTTATTTGAGTATAATAGAAGATGAAGTGAGTGTGTTTCCTGAACGTTTAGCCGTTTAGGAAATCCAATTACCGTGGAAATCCGTCCTTTCGAGGACGGATTTCTTTTTATTTATAGTGAAAAACTCGCATTGCTAGTTTGCTAGATAATCAATTTTGATTATAATAAAGAAGGATTCGGTTTCATTCTGGTCCGAAGGATTGAGCACTCACTTAAATGGTAATTGGAGTCAACCGCCTTCGGACCAGAATGAAACGGAATTAATGTCTATGGCTAAAGTTGAATTTCAAAAAAATATTTCCTTGGCAAATCTTACCACTTTTAAAATCGGTGGTCCGGCTGAATATTTTTGTCTCGTCAGTAATCTCGATGAATTAAAAGGTGCTATCGTTCAAGCGCGAAAAATGAATAAACCGATTTTTATCTTAGGTAGCGGATCCAATCTTTTGGTTAGTGATGAAGGGTTTAAGGGTGTGGTGATAAAATTGCAAAGTGCACAATGTATAGTGCAAAATTTAGAGTCCCATTTTAAAATTATCTGCAACGCAGGCGTGTTATTATCACAGCTTTTATCAAAAGCTTTAGACATTGGAGCAAAGGGGTTAGAATGGGCTACCGGTATTCCTGGCACAATTGGAGGAGCAGTCTTTGGTAATAGCGGCGCTTATGGTCATAGTACTGCGGAGATAGTGGAAGAAGTTGTTGCCATGGATCCGTTAACTTTTGAAGAAAAAGCATTCTCTCAAGAAGAATGTTCTTTTGACTATCGGGAGAGTGTTTTTAAAAAGAATGGTTTTATTATTACTTCAGTAGCTTTAAAATTACCAAAAGATGAAACAGGGGAGGCAAGAAAGGCAGTTTTGGAATATATAAAGGAAAGAAAAAATAAAATTCCACCTCAGCCGTCGGCCGGATGCACTTTTAAAAACATTCCTGTAACTTGGGCACCCCAAGAATCCTTAAGAAAAATTCCGGAAGAAAAAATTAAAGGCGGAAAAATTCCGGTAGGCTATCTCATTGATCAATGCGGTTTAAGAGGAGCAAAAATTGGTGATGCGCAAATTTCTCCTCTTCATGCCAATTTTATTGTCAATCTAGGAAAAGCAACAGCTCGCGACGTTTATCAGCTTATCAATCTTTGTAAGGATAAGGTCCAAGACAAATTTTCCCTTACTTTAGAAGAAGAAATTCGTTATTTGGGTAATTTTGAAAATTAAGTCGTCGTTTAAAAATATAAGCAAATATGAATATTAATTATAAAATTAAAGATGTCGTTCTAACCGAAGAAATGCAAAAAGATGTTGAAAAATCAATAAGAACTCTTGTTGAAAGATTTCTTTTAAAATTAGATGAGGAGACAAATATTCAAATTGATCTGGAGTTAAGTCGAGAAACGCATCATCATTTAAAAGGAGGTGTTTTTTATGTAGAAGCGAATATGCATTTGCCGGGTAGAGTTTTGCGGGCTACCGCAAATGCAGACGATATTAAAACAGGAATCGACAGGGTAGAGGAGGATCTAAAACGTCAAATTAAAAAATATCGAGAAAAAAAAGAAGCCCAGTTTCGAAAAGATAGGCAAAAACTAAAATCTTTTCTAAGAGGAGAGAAGGAATAAAAAATTTATTAGAAACCGAGTGGGGCGGCGATGATTTTTCTAAAAAATCATCGCCGCTCTTCATTTAAAAATTTAACTTTCAAAAATAATTATTTTATCCTCTAATTTTCATTGAAATAGAGCGCTATTTCAAACTATGTTTTAAAATAACATTCCTCTTGACAAACAACAAACAAAAAATAAAATTGATACTGATATTAGCACTTAAAGGTCGGGAGTGCCAATTTTAAAAATGTAAAAAATATGCTCAAACCATTAGCGGATCATATTCTTTTAGAACCAATCAAAGAAGAAATGGTAACCGAGTCGGGAATTGTTTTGCCAGAAACAGCAGAACAAGAAAAGCCCCAAAAAGGAAAGGTGATTGCTGTTGGCCCGGGCCGCATGAAGGATGACGGAACAAGAATTCCGCCAGAAGTAAAAGTTGGTGATGTTGTGCTTTTTCATCAATATGGTCCTTCAGAAGTAAAAATTGATAAAAAAGATTATCTCGTCGCAAAAGAAGATGATATTATTGCGATTATTGAATAAATAACAATAAGTCAAACTCAAATCTTAAAGAGGTCAGTTAAATAAATTTTAAAAATATGGCTAAACAAATTTTATTCAGCAGTGCAGCAAGGATGCAACTCAAAAGAGGAGTTGATAAATTAGCCAATGCTGTCAAAATCACCCTTGGTCCAAAAGGTCGAGCGGTAGTTCTCGATAAAGGATATGGAGCTCCTGTTGTTACTCT
>JAQVHD010000035.1 GCA_028696375.1 Minisyncoccota bacterium | reverse complement strand
GCCTGATATTTATCGCCGTTGGTGAGAAAAACTGTATAGTCCGCATTTTTATCACTCACAACATGCTTATTGGTTAAAATTAAGCCATCAGAAGAAATAATAAAACCCGTTCCGCCGCCCACTTCTCGTTTTTCTGTGCCTTTTTGGCGATACTGAGGAATTTGAAATTGAAAAAAAGGACCGAAAAACTCCCGAAATTCCGGAGGCAGTCCCTCAAAAGGATTGCTGAAGTATTGTTCAATAATGGGAACATCTTTTGTGATAATGATACTCACCACTGCTGGCGATGATTTTTGCACAACATCAATGATGCGCTGCTCGTATTCTACCTGAGAATTATAGAAAGCAGGAGTTGGAAGCGGCGTAGGAGAAAGATCGGTGGTTTGCGGCTGCGTTTGAGGCTTCTTCTCAATCCAACTAGGAATCAAATTTTTAATATTATCCAAAAGATTGGCAAAAAGATTTGTGCTTGTTTTAAAATCTGAGTCTGAATCTGTCTGGCTGACCGGATTGGAAACAACAGCGACATCGGAAGCGCTGTTATTTGGGGAATAAGCCATTCTATAAATTGCAATTCCCGCAAAAGCACCGACTAAGCCGCTGATAATGATAATAGAAAGAATTAATTTGGTATTTTGTTTCATAATCTAAAATCCAACAATGTTAATTGATGGCCATTAGATTATACGCGAAAATGGGTAAAAAGTTAACCAACTTAAGGCTGATACTTAATTAAACCCAAATAACGCGCTCGTTTTACGGCTTTGGTTAATCGCTGCTGATGCTTGCGGCATAAGCCGGATTTTTTAGCCGGAATAATCTTTGACTGAAAAGTTAAAAAGCGTGGCAACAAATCCACATCTTTATAATCAACTTGGTCAACATTTTGGCTGCAGAAAAAACATTGTTTCATAAATTGGGATTATTAATTAAAATGGAAGATCCTCGGCAGAAATTTCGTCTTCGCTAATCACCGGAATATCCTCGGGAAGATTGTCTAAATCTGCTGGAGCTTCCGCGTCAACACCCTCATTGGGCAAAGCGGGCGCTGGTTCATTGGCTCCTCTTGGCCCCAGTTGAAAATTCTGGGCAATAATTTCTGTTTTGGAATGACGAACGCCATTCTGATCTGTCCAGGTTCGAGTTTTTAATCGGCCTTCAACAAAAACTAATTTGCCTTTGGATAAATAACGACTGGCTGTTTCGGCTAATTTGCCCCACGCCACCACATTATGAAATTCCACCTCACTCTGTCTTTGGCCGTTTTTGTCGTTCCAAATACGGTTGGTCGCTACGCTAAAAGAAGCGACGCTTTGGCCAGCAGGCGTTGTTCGCAATTCTGGATCGCGAGTTAAATTGCCGAGAATAAATACTTTGTTAACATTCATATTTATAAATTAAATATGAGACCTTTGTTGAAATTTAAGCTAGCTTTTGAATTTCTTCCAATTTTTCTTCTAGCTTTTCTTCTTCGACTTCGTTTAAAGGAGCGCTTTTGGGCGTAGCTCCGACTTTCTCTTCAGAAGGAAACACTGTTTCTAAAGTGCTAATTTGTTCCTTTGATAAAGTTCGCGGCTGAGCTTTCGATTTCTTTGTTTTCTGTTGGTATTTCGGAGGAGGAGTAACAATTAAATAACGGAGAATGTTTTTTTCGAAAAGGAAAACATTGCGAATCTCAGAAATTTTCTCCGGATCTAATTCAAACCAAAAATAACCAAAATAAGCCTGGGTTTCTTTTTTAATCGGATAGGCTAAATTAATTTTGGTAAATTCGGATTCCTTTAAAATTTTAGCACCTAATTCCTCAAGGCTCTTTTTTATTTTTTCGAGCACATCCTTAACTTCTGTGTCAATCAATCGGCCACTCAAAACAAAACTAATTTCATAGACTTTTTTGTCCATAATAATTAAAGTTTAATGCTTATTTTTTAATTGTCAAATGGATAAGTAAAATTGACTAGGTAAAATGATAATAATAACTCTTTCGGTTTGTTATTATTGCGATTTTAATTTTAAAATACTATTGATAAAAATCAGAAAACCCTGCCGGTGGGCAGGATTTTCTGATAATGTTTTGTTCCTTTGATAAGAATAAGCCGAATTCTGTGGTCATTGGAACTCACATTCCAATGACTGGCAACTATTTATCTTGACTGGATGTCGCCATCCAGTTCAGAGCGATCCACCTGTCGCTTTCGGCGACTGTTCGATCTTGCACTGGGTAGGGTTTTTCACCTTTGGTTGTCACCAACCAAAGTTGGGAGCTCTTACCTCCGCTCTTTTCACCCTTACTCCGACAAAAGTCGGGGCGGTATAGTTTCTGTGACACTTTCCCTGACTAGCCAAAGCCAGCCGGTTGCTGTTAGCAACTACCCGCGCTATTGCCCTAAACTTCACGAAGTGATGTTTAAAGCAATAGAGTGTTCGGACTTTCCTCTGCTAATGTTTAATCTTGGCTAAAGCCTCAAAACATTAACAGCAGTTGCCTACTTACCAAAGAAACTAAAAAGAATTTTAGAAATTTTAAAAAAGAAATCAAGAGGAAAAGAAAAATTCAATGATA
>JAQVHD010000034.1 GCA_028696375.1 Minisyncoccota bacterium | reverse complement strand
CCGCCAATGGCGAAAAAGATAATAAATATGATTAATAAACATCCGATAATAATGAAAAAAATGTTCTTTCTTTTAGGTTGTGGCTCTTTATTTCGAGCTGAAGAAGAATTGTTTTCTGCCATAAAACTGTTAATTTAATTTTAAAACGACCTTTAAATAATTTTTTACCCAAAACCACCTTCCTTTATATTAAAGGAAGGTTTTGTCTCTTGATTTTCACCCAACCAAATTTATTAAACGATTGGGGACAAAAATAATTTTTTTCGGCTTGGCATTTTGAAGAAATTTCTGGACTTGCGGATGGGCCAAGGCCAATTTTTCTGCTTCTTTTTGAGAGAGATTAAGTGGCGCTTCAATTTTGGCTCTTAATTTGCCATTCACCTGCACCAATAATTCAAAAGTTTTTTGCTCTAAATATTTTTTGTTATATTTCGGCCATTTTTCTTCATGAATCGAATTGCGATGACCTAATTCATGCCACAATTCTTCAGTGATAAATGGCGCATAAGGAGCAAGCAATTTCAAATATGTTTCTAAGTAAGCTTTGGGAATTTTTACTTCTTTTTCCTGCATTTTATTCAAGCATTCCATCAAAGCGCTAATAGCTGTATTAAAGCGCAAATTTTCTGTATCATCTGTTACTTTTTTGATCGTACGGTGAAGAACTTTTTCCAGCTCTACATTTTTCACTTCTTTACCTTTCAACCGCAGTTGATTTTGATAGAGACTCCAAACACGACTAATGAAACGGGATAATCCGTTAATGCCATCAGTATTCCACGCCTTCATATCTTCAAGTGGCCCCATAAACATAATGTACATCCTCAAAGCATCAGCACCATATTTTTTCACCATCTCATCGGGATTAACAACATTACCAAAGGATTTGGACATTTTCCGGCCGTCTGATCCTAAAATAATTCCCTGATTAACCAATTTTTTAAATGGTTCTTCGGTTGCCACAGCACCAATATCTTTTAAAAATTTATGCCAGAAACGCGCATAAAGAAGGTGCAAGACTGCATGTTCTTTGCCGCCGATATAAATATCAACAGGCAACCATTTCTTTTCTTTTTTAGGATCAACAAATTTTTTGCTATTTTTTGGATCGAGATAACGTAAATAATACCAGCAAGAGCCAGCCCATTGCGGCATTGTATTTGTTTCTCGTTTGGCCGGGCCACCGCATTTAGGACATTTGGTATTAACCCAACTTTCAATAGCGGCCAATGGAGATTCTCCTGTGCCAGTCGGTTCATAAGATTTCACATTAGGTAAAGTAACAGGAAGATTTTTCTCTGGCACAGGCACTGCACCACACTGGGGGCAATGAACAATAGGAATGGGCTCGCCCCAATAGCGCTGCCGCGAAAAAATCCAATCGCGCATTTTATAATTGGTCACCTTTTTTGCACCCACATAAAGAGCAATCTTTTCTTGGGCGCTTTTGCTATCAAGACCGTTAAAAGGACCAGAATTAATAAGCACACCATCGCCCGTATAAGCTTCTTCCAAAGGATGCTCTTTTCCATCCAGGCTAATGACTTCAGTAATATTCAATTTGAATTTCTTAGCAAATTCAAAATCACGTTCATCATGAGCCGGAACAGCCATAATCGCACCCGTACCATAATGCATTAAAACATAGTCGGAAATCCATACAGGAATTGCTTCCTGATTGGCAGGATTAATCGCTTTGATGCCGCGCATTTCTACTCCTGTTTTAATTTTGGATAAATCTGTTCGCTCTAATTCAGATTTCTGCAAAGCATCCGTTATGTAATGCTGCACTTCGTAATAGTTTTGAATAGAATCTTTCAATTGATTAATAATTGGATGCTCAGGCGCTAAAACCAAGTACGTGGCGCCAAATAATGTATCGGCTCGAGTAGTAAAAACTTCGATTTCTCCAATTTTAAAATTATTGTCATCTTTGAGAGCAAATTTGATTTGATGACCATTTGATTTGCCAATCCAATTTTTTTGCATTTCCTTAACATCTTCTGGCCAATCCAATAAATCAATATCTTTAAGCAGCCTTTCCGCATAAGCCGTAATCTTAATCCACCACTGCTTGAGCAATTTTTTCTCTACCGGCGTTCCGCAACGATCACAGGTGCCTTCGGCTGTAACTTCTTCATTAGCCAAACCTGTTTTGCAAGAAGGACAAAAATTAATCGGCGCTTCTTTTTCGTAGGCCAATCCTTTTTCAAATAATTTTAAAAACATCCATTGGGTCCAGCGATAATATTTTGGATCAGTCGTATTAATTTCTCTCTTCCAGTCATAACCAAAACCCATCTTCAGCAATTGTTTCTTAAATACACCGATATTGTGTTTCACGATTTCTGAAGGATGCTTTTTCATTTTAATAGCATAATTTTCCGCTGGTAAACCAAAGGCATCCCAGCCCATCGGGTGAAGCACTTCATACCCTTTCATTCTTTTAAAGCGCGCATAAATATCGCCGGCAGTATAATTTTCTACATGGCCCACATGAAGACCTTCGCCAGAGGGATAAGGAAACATTTCCAAGACATAATATTTCGGCTTTTTAGGAAAATCTTTTGTCTGACAAAGTTTAAAATTGGACTTCTGCCAATGATTAAGCCATTTTTTCTCTACTTTTTGAAAAGGATATTTAAAAAATTTCATCATTTTGACAACAATTTAAATCCTAAAATTGCTTTGATGGAGCTAGCTACTGAATAAAAGTATAAAATTTATAAATACGAAATCAAGTTGGTAAATAGACTTTCGCCTGTCATTTCAATAGGAATATTAATGCTCATTGCTTCTAAAATAGTAGGAGCAACATCGCACAAAGAACCGATAGTTTTGCTTTCAA
>JAQVHD010000033.1 GCA_028696375.1 Minisyncoccota bacterium | reverse complement strand
CCACCCCAAGGGTGTATACTGCCGTTGTACTACAGCCCGCAAAATAAAATTTCAAATCCAGAATTAAAACATCGGCTAATTATTTTCAATTTTCAAAACGAGCATCCTTTTGCATTTTATTCTGGGCATGGGATCCTTCGGGCTTCGCCCTCAGGATGACAAAAGGAGGAAGCGTCATTCTGAGCGTCAGCGAAGAATCTCTCGATTACTTGGCATGGGATCCTTCACTTCGTTCAGGATGACATCCTATGTTTGGCGTGGGATCCTTCGGGCTTTGCCCTCAGGATGACAGGGAAATAAACGCAACAGGATGACAACAAAATAAATACAACAGGATGACAGAAAAGTAAATGTAAGACGTAAATTTCAAAATGCGATGCAGTTGAAAAATTGCCTTCTGCAATTTTTCAACTGCAACAATTTTGTCTGTCCTAAGAAATCCCGATGGAATTGATTCGAGGAGTTTTTGACTTAAGCCTTTACCGCTTCCTTTTTTAAATTTTTCATACAACGAGTGCAGACTTTCACCCGTTTACCAGACGGCAAACGAAACCATTGTAAATTGGCCTTAGTTTTTTTTCGATTTACCGGATCATACTTACTTCTAATTTTTTTTCGTGCTATACTATAGGTATAAGATTTTCCACAAATAGCGCATTGACGCATAGGAGTATTTTTCATTCGACTGTTTTTTTATTTTAATCTATTTTAATTTTTTTTCAAATTATCAAGAGTTTATTATGAGCGGACCTATTTTAATTTTTCAATTAATCATTTTGCTCTTTTCGGTCATTTTACATGAGGTGAGTCATGGATATGCGGCTTACCTTTTGGGCGATGATACGGCAAAAGTTAGTGGCCGGTTAACCTTAAATCCGTTGCCGCACCTTGATTTGTGGGGCTCATTTTTGTTTCCTTTAATTTCTTATTTAATTAGTGGCGGCACTTTTATTTTTGGTTGGGCCAAACCCGTTCCTTTTGATCCTTTGAGATTAAGAAAACCAAAAAGAGACATTGGTTTGGTTGGCTTGTCTGGACCACTAACGAATTTACTGATTGCGTTTTTTTTCTCCATTATTATTCGACTTGCCGAAATTTTAAATTGGACTTTTCTAGGACCCCTTGCTGCTTTCTTTTCTATTATTATTTATCTCAACATTCTTTTGGCGATTTTTAATTTAATACCGATTCCGCCGCTGGATGGTTCGCGGGTGCTTTATTCTTTATTGCCGGCAAAATGGGAACGATTTTATTGGGGTTTGGAACGTTATGGTTTGATTTTGGTAATGATTTTTGTCATGTTTTGTTTTCAATGGATTATACCCCTCATCGATTTTCTTTTTAATATTTTCGTTGGTTGGTAAATAGTAAAATCTTTATAAATTTTGTAAAGAGAAAAAGTTATCCACAATTTTTATCATTGAAGGAAAAATCCTCGAGGTCTAAAATTTAAATTAAAGATTAACAAAAGGTCAAAAAATTTCGAAAAATTTTTTAAAAATGAAAAATAAAATTTTGAAAGTGCAAAAACGTGATGGGTCGATTGTGGATTTTGACGAAAAAAGAATTCAGGAGGCCATTTATAAAGCCTTAACTGCCACGGGACAAGGCGATGGCAAAGAATCTAAAAAACTTACAGAAAAAGTAATAGAACTTCTCAATCGCAGATTTAAAACAGATGAAATCCCGCACGTAGAACAAATTCAAGATATTGTCGAGGAAGTTTTAATTTTAGAAGGACTAACCGAAACAGCCAAAGCCTACATTCTTTACCGTGAACAAAGAAGAAGAATTCGTGAATCCGTTGCTTTAGTTGATGAATCGATTGAGATGGTTGATAAATATATTGGTGAAATTGACTGGCAGGTGCACGAAAATGCCAACATGACTTATTCGCTTCAGGGCCTCAATCAATATATTATTGCTCAAGTAGAAAAGAAATATTGGTTAAATAAAATTTATCCAAAAGAAATTAGAGAAGCGGCACGGAATGAAGATTTGCATATTCATAATTTAGAAACTTTGGCGCCGTATTGTATGGGATGGGATTTGATGGGTTTATTACTGAAGGGTTTTGGCGGCGTGCCCGGAAAAGTAGAATCGCTTCCGCCTAAACATTTTCGAACTGCCCTCGGCCAATTAGTTAATTTTCTTTTTACGCTTCAAGGAGAAACCGCTGGTGCTAATGCTGTTTCTAATTTAGATACTTTGCTAGCACCTTTTATTCGTTACGACCATTTATCTCCCAAGGAAGTCAAGCAGGCTCTTCAGGAATTTCTTTTTAATTGTATGGTACCAACGCGAGTTGGTTTTCAAACGCCTTTTCTGAATGTCAGTTTAGACATTAAACCGCCCCAATTTTTAGCCAATCAGTCTGTTATCATTGGCGGCCAGCCTCAAAAAGAGACATACGGTGAGTTCCAAGAAGAAATGGATTTATTCAATAAAACTTTTTATGAGGTTATGCTTGAAGGAGATGCCAAGGGCCGGCCATTTACTTTTCCGATTCCCACGGTGTCTATTACGAAAGATTTTGATTGGGATAATCCAGCCTTGGATCCAATGTGGGAAGCCACAGCTAAATATGGCATTAATTATTTTTCCAATTTTGTGAATTCCGATATGAAGCCTGAAGATTTCCGCTCGATGTGCTGCCGATTGCGATTGGATAACCGAGAGCTTTATAAACGAGGCGGCGGGCTGTTTGGCGCAGCGCCTCTCACGGGTTCAATTGGTGTGTGTACCATCAATATGCCGCGCATCGGCTATCTTTCTAAAACTAAAAAAGAATATTTTGAGCGGCTGGCGCATTTAATGGATTTAGCCAAAGAATCATTGGAAATAAAGCGTAAAACCTTAGAAAACTTT
>JAQVHD010000032.1 GCA_028696375.1 Minisyncoccota bacterium | reverse complement strand
CGATTAAGCCATTGCTATAATCCAAGGCCATTTCAATGGCTTCAAAAAGACGGCTGCTATCTTTTATGGGTGGCCGATCAATGACAATTTCAATATTATGAATTTTATAACGCGACAGCACTATTTTATCATGAAGCGAATGCAACTTACCATCAATAACTGCCTCGGAAAATCCCTTGTTTAAATAATCGTAAAGGAGTTGGTAATATTCACCTTTACGCCCATACACAACTGGCGACAAAATTGTTACATAATCAAGTTTTAATTCTTTAGCTTTGTTAATGATGAGATTAAAAATTTCTTCAGGCGAAAGCTTTTCAATGGGAGTGCCACAAATAGGACAATAAGGCTTGCCAATGCGAGCAAAGAGCACTCGAAGATAATCATAAATTTCTGTCAGCGTTGCCACAATGGAACGCGGATTATGGGAAAGTGCCCGTTGATTAATAGCGATAGCGGGCGAGAGTCCTTCAATGTCATCAACATCAGGCTTTTCCATTTGTCCCAAAAACTGTCTGGCATAAGGCGAAAGCGATTCAATATATTTTCTTTGGCCTTCTGCAAATAAAGTGTCAAAAGCCAAAGAAGATTTTCCCGAACCAGATAAGCCAGTAAAAACAATTAATTTATTTTTAGGCAACTCGAGATTGATATTTTTTAAATTGTGAGTCCGAGCACCAATAATTTTAATTTTTTCTTCTTTCATATTTTCAATTTATTTTAATTCCTCTTTTTCAATAAGATCACGAACTTCTTTTTGAATGCTCTGAGGAGTAACGTGATGTTTTTTATTATAATTCATTTGAATGAGTCGACGACGATTTGCTTCTTTGATAGCTGTTTTCATAGAATCAGTAATCGTATCAGCATAAAGAATGATTTTGCCTTTCACATTTCGGGCAGCGCGGCCCATCAATTGAATCAGAGAGACGCTACTTCGTAAAAATCCTTCTCGATCGGCATCAAGAATCGCCACGATGGTGACTTCGGGGAGATCTAATCCTTCGCGCAAAAGATTAACGCCAATTAAAACATCGAATTTACCTTTTCGAAAATCAGTCAGAATTTGAGCTCGTTCCATTGTTTTGGTATCTGAATGCATGTAGTTGGCTTTTATTTTTAGATTTTTGAGGTAATCAGTCAGTTCCTCGGCAGTTTTTTTCGTTAAAGTATTAATTAAAACACGGCCACCATTTTTAACAGTCGCTTTTATCTCTTCAATTACGTCATCAATTTCGCTGCGATTTCTCTTTTTATCAAAAACAGGTCGAATTTCAATCGGCGGATCCACTAAAAATGTAGGTCGAATAATCTGTTCTACCACCTGGCTGGAATTTTTGATTTCAAATTCTGATGGCGTAGCGGATGTGAAAATAATCGGACCAGTGCGTTCCAAAAATTCCTTGAATTTCAAAGGACGATTATCTAAAGCAGAAGGCAGGCGGAATCCATATTCAACTAATATTTCTTTTCGGCTGCGATCACCTTCGTACATTCCTCTGATTTGAGGGATGCTGATATGTGATTCATCAATAATTGTGAGAAAGTCGGGTTTGCCATTTTGATAGGGGAAATAAGAAAGAAGGGTTTCTGGCGGTTCGCCCGGCAATTTATTTAAAAGATGACGGGAATAATTTTCGATTCCATGACAATAACCCAGATTTTTAATCATCATTAAATCATTCAGCGTTCGGCGTTCTAGCCGTTCGGCTTCTAAAAATTTCTTTTGTTTACGAAAAAATTCCACACGCTCTTTTAATTCGGCTTTAATATCTTCAATTGCTTTTTCGCGCTGAGGGATTGTAGAAATAAAATGTTTGACTGGTAAAATAACTAATTCCTGAAGATCTTCTTTGATATCTCTTGTAGTGGCATCAAGAATGGAAAGACGAGAGATTTTTTGATTAGTTAGTTCAATACGATTAATTACTTCTCCAGAAGCGGGGATTAATTCAAATACATCACCGCGGACGCGAAAGGCGCCTCGTTTTAAATCACTATTAGTCCGTTCGAAATGAATTTTGACGAGCTGTTTAATAAGGTCGTTGCGTGTCAGCGGCTGCCCTAATTCAAGATGAATAGCGGCTGAAAAATAATTTGCCGGTAAACCAAGATTATAAATACAGGAAACAGAAGCAACTACAATAACATCTCTTTTTTTAAGAAGCGCCGACGTCGCCTTATGGCGGAGGCGGTCGATTTCTTCATTTATAATAGCTTCTTTGGAAATGTAGGTATCAGTAATCGGAATATAGGCTTCGGGCTGATAATAGTCATAATAAGAAACAAAGTAGCACACTTCATTTTCGGGGAAAAAAGTTTTGTATTCGCGATAAAGTTGGGCGGCCAGAGCCTTATTGGGAGCGATTACTAAAGTTGGTTTGTTATAAGCGGCAATCACATTAGCCATCGTAAAAGTTTTGCCACTGCCCGTAACGCCCAGAAGCGTTTGAAAACGATAACCTTTGTTAAGGCCTTCGATTAAGCGCTTGATTGCTTCGGGTTGATCACCCGCTGGTTTGTATGGAGCGACTAGTTTAAACATATATAAGGAAAATCGCCCCCTTTTTGGATCTCTATAGGCATAAGGGGCTTTTGAGTATATTTCAATTATAACACAACAGACTTAAAAGTCAAAAATCAAAAAAATAATAACTCAAAACTCAAAAGTCAAAACTCAAAGCCACAACTCAAAACGCAAAACTTTTTATTTTGTCATCCTGAACGAAGTGAAGGATCTTATGCCCAGCAAGTGAGGGATTCTTCGCTCACGCTCAGAATGACGGTAAGAAAATCAAAAATCAAAAATCAAAGATCAAAAATCAAAGATATAACTTAAAACGCAAAACCATTTATTCTGTCATCCTGAGGGCGAAGCCCGAAGGATCTCGTGCTCAATAAGTGAGGGATTCTTCGCTGACGC
>JAQVHD010000031.1 GCA_028696375.1 Minisyncoccota bacterium | reverse complement strand
CCCAATGCTCAAATAGCAGAAGTTGAAAAACAGCTTATGGATTTATGTGGTGTAAGTCAGCAAGAAATTTATAAGGTCTCAGCTAAAACAGGAGAGGGAGTTGAAAAATTACTGGCAGCAGTAATTGAGAAAATTCCGCCACCACAGGAAGCTGACGGGAAGCAACTTAGAGCGCTGGTTTTTGATTCCATTTATGATAATCACAGAGGGGTTATTTCTTATGTGCGGATTGTAGATGGAGAAGTGAGAGGCAACGAAACGGGACTTTTAATGGCTTCGGGTGCCTCTTTTAAAATTAGTGAGGTAGGCGTGTTTAAACCATGGCCTGAAAAAAAAGAAAGTCTATCGAGCGGTGAAATCGGATACATTGTTACGGGACTAAAAGAGCCGGTAAAGGTGAGAGTGGGTGATACGGTAACCAAAATTAAAAATCAAAATGTAAAAATCAAAAGTTATAAATTTAGTGGTGAAACAACGAAAAAAAGAGGAGAATTTTTTCCTGACGTAGAACCATTGCCCGGATATAAGGAGCCCGAGCCGATGGTTTTTGCTAGCGTTTATCCGACTTCCAATGATGATATCGGCGCGTTAAAGAATGCTATTTTAAAACTCAAACTCAATGATCCGAGTTTGGTTTATAAAACAGAATTTTTTTCTGCTTTAGGGCAGGGATTTTGTTTGGGGTTTTTGGGATTATTGCATTTAGAAATTGTGAAAGAACGCCTAGAGAGAGAATTTAATGTTGATGTAATTTTTACTATTCCTTCTGTAAATTACAAAGTCGTTATGAAAACGGGCGACATAAAAGATGTCTTTCGTGCTTCGGATTTGCCACCGACTGATCAAATCGATAAAATTTTAGAGCCGTGGGTTCGTCTGGAAATAATTACACCGCCTCGCTTTGTAGGAGCTGTAATGCAATTAAAAGACCGCCATCGTTTGAATTATTTAACTACCGAATACTTAGGAAATCTAATGATCCTAGTTTTTGAGGCGCCGTTAAGTGAAATTATTGTTAATTTTTATGATAAATTAAAAAGCGCTACTGAAGGATATGCTTCCATGAGCTATGAATTTCTAGAATATCGCGCTGCTGATCTTGTTAAATTAGAAATTTTATTAGCAGGGGAAAAAGAGGATAGTCTGGCCAAAATCGTTCATCGCAATTTTGTGGAAGAAGAGGCAAGAAAAATGGTAGAAAAGCTCAAGAGTGTTTTGCCGCGTGAAAATTTTGCTGTAGCCATTCAAGCAATGGCAGAAAATCGAATTATTGCTCGGGAGACATTACCTGCTTTAAAAAAGGATGTTACTGGTTATCTTTATGGAGGGGATCGAACGCGCAAAATGAAATTATGGAAAAAACAAAAAGAAGGAAAAAAACGGTTGAAAGAGCGAGGCAGAGTTCGCCTTTCCACAAAGGCTTATCTAGATATTTTGAAAATGGGGTGATGAGGCGATATTAGATTAAAAATACAAATGATAATGAGGCGGCGATGATTTTTCTAAGAAAAATCATCGCCGCGCCGTCATTCTGAGCGTCAGCGAAGAATCTCTCGATTAGTTGGCATGGGATCCTTCACTGCGTTCAGGATGACACAGGGGGAGGAAGTCATTCTGAGCGATAGCGAAGAATCCCTCGGCTAGTTGGCAAGAGATCCTTCACTTCGTTCAGGATGACAAGAGGATAGTTTTAAGGTTTTGAGTTGCAGTTTTGAGTTTTGACTTTTGAATTTTGAGTTTGTATTATTTAAATATGGCTTGGAGATCCAAAATTGTTTTGATTATATTATTAATAGTTGCATCTTTGGTAGGCATTTATTTCTGTTTCCAATTAGCCCAAGAACGAAAACTCCAAGCAGATTATAAGGCGTTAGTTAATCGAGTTAATGAACTTCAGCAAGAAAATGCATCTTTGGAAGATGAATTAGCTAAAATACAAAACGAGCAAGAAGCAGAACGATTAGGCCGTGAACTATATGCCTTAAAAAAACCGGATGAAAAAGTAATGATTATTCCTCAAGAAGTGATGCAGCAATTGCTCGGGGAAACCGCTAGCTCTAATTTATCTTCACAAGCTCCTTCTAAAATTTCTCAGTGGTTTCAAGAATTAAAGCACTTTCTAAGCAACTTGTTTTAATGGTAGAAACTGATCATTGAATGTTGGGTTATTGGATTTTTTCTGCGAGAGTAGCACAGTGGCAGTGCACTTGCTTCCCAAGCAAGACACGCGGGTTCGATTCCCGTCTCTCGCTCTGTGGCCGAATGAGCTGATACGATAAATTTTGTTGCCGATGTAGCTCAATTGGCAGAGCAGTCCCTTCGTAAGGGAAAGGTTGTCGGTTCGACTCCGACCATCGGCTCTTCACTTAAATACTAATTTTATGAATGATTTGAAATCCAAAATACAAGCCATTCGCAATAACCTTCAGCAATTAGAGAAACAAGTTGATTTGGAACAAAAAAAATCAGAATTGGAAGAATTGGATCAGAAGATGAGTCGATCCGATTTTTGGGGTATACCAGAGCAAGCAGCCGATAGCCTCAAAAAAGCAAAAGAATTAAGAGAAGAAATTAAATTTTGGTCGGAAATGGAAAAAAAGTTGAATGAGATAGAAAATTTATCTCAGATGGATGAGAATGAAAATGTTGCCCCTGATTTAGAAAATAAACTTTCAGATTTAGAAAAGCAGATTGAAGAAAAAAAATTAGAACTTTTTCTTTCTGGTCCTTATGATAAAAATGAAGCCATTATGATTTTGACAGCGGGTCAAGGCGGGCGCGACGCTGAGGATTTTTGTCGAATGCTTTTTAGAATGTATACCAATTATTTCGCTAAGAAAAAATGGCCCTATCGGGTTTTGCACCAACATTTTTCAGAAGAACCGGGCGGATCTAAAGAGGCAGGAGGTGAATTGGGTTTCAAGAATATTTCTTTTGAGAT
>JAQVHD010000015.1 GCA_028696375.1 Minisyncoccota bacterium | reverse complement strand
AATTACGAAGGTATTGCTAATTATTTGGAAAAAGAAATTTCTTCAGAATTTATTGACAAAATTAATTATAGTCAGAATCAAGTTATTATCGATCGTTTGAATAAAATTATCAGTACTTTTCGAACAGGCGGCTTTATTGCCATTGGAGTTTTAGCTTTAATTGCTTTTCTAATTACTTTCAATACTATTCGTTTGGCTATTTATTCCAATAGAGAATCGATTGGTATTATGCGACTCGTTGGTGCTCCCAGTTCATTAATTCGCGGTCCTTATGTAGTGGAAGCTTTTATTATTGCCTTAGCCTCTAGTATTTTATCAATACTCATTCTAATTCCTATTTTATATTCTGTAGCACCGTCTCTCAATAATTTTATTCCCGAATTTAATGTGATCGATTATTTCTGGGGTCATTTCTTTTATCTTTTCGGCATTCAGTTTTTGGTAGGATTAGTTTTGGCTATTCTGTCTAGTATTATTGCTATTAGAAGGTATTTAAGGGTCTAAAAATCTGTAACTAAAAATTTAATGTTGAAACTCAAATTCCAAAATCAAAACCTTAGAATTGACAATGCAAAATTAAGAATTAAATATTAATTATCAAAAAGGTTTTGAAATACGAACTTGAGTTTTTTTATTGCGGGGTCGTCTAATGGTAGGACACGGCGCTCTGGACGCCGGTATCTTGGTTCGAATCCAAGCCCCGCAGCTTTGGAAAAAGAAAAACCAAATTTGCGGCATCGCCTATTGGCGACTTTTCTATTTTTATAATTTGTTTATTAATATTTGCAGAAATAAGAGTATTTTTTTATAATTATTTTAATACCTCATTATGAACCGGACGATCAAAATTTTAATTTTATCAGATTTTATTCTTACTTCGGCTTTCGGATTTTTAAGTCCCATTTTTGCGCTCTTTATTACCGATAAAATCGCTGGCGGAACAATTGAGACTGTGGGCTATGCGGCGGCTTTTTATTGGCTAGCAGCGATTGTGGTACGTTTGCCTTTGGCTCATCGGATTGACCGCACCAAATCCGAAAAGGATGATTTTTATTTTATGATTCTCGGATCAATATTAATTGCGACCGTGCCGTTTCTTTATATCTTTAGCAGTAAAATCTGGCATATTTATTTAATTCAGGTTCTTTATGGACTGGGCTATTCTTTGCGGGTGCCGGGTTGGTTTGGTATGTTCAGCCGTCATATTCGTAAAGGAAAGGAGGGTTATGAGTGGAGCGTTAATAGTATGGTAGCGGGTTTGGGTTCAGCTATTACCGCAGCGCTTGGTGGTTTGTTAGCAGAACGGTTGGGGTTCGAGACGCTCTTTTTAATCATAGGTTTTCTTAGCATTTTCGGTTCGATTGTATTAGTTTTTCTTTATTCGATTTTAAATCCTGATCACCAAAATTAAAGAGACGAATATTTTGCTGAACTTATCCATTTCCATGTTTATCACTTATCTCATTCTTTTTATTCTGACCATTTTTTTAGGTGAAGAGTTAATGCTTTTTGTCGGTTCATCGATTCATATCGGCTTTTTGCCCGGATGGCGTACTGCCATTCTTGTACTTTTAGCAGTTTACTTTGGCGACTTTATTTTTTTCTATTTAGGCTATCATTTTGGCGAACCTTTTTTAGATAAATTAGCCCAAAAAAAATTAATTAAGAAAGCCCGAGTAGAAAAAGTAAAAGGTATTTTTGAAAGAGGCGGATCGTGGATTTTGTTTGCTTCAAAGTTTGCTTATGGATTGAATCATTTAACTCAGCTAGTAGCTGGAGCAATGAAATTTGATCCAAAAAGGTATGCGCGTAATCAAGTGATTGTTTCTTTAGTTTGGGTGGTTGTATATTTGTTTATTGGTTATACTTTTGCCGCTATTCTTTCAGATATTTTTTCCGATTTAAGAAGTTTAATTATTGCCTTAACACTGATTTTTCTGGCTATTATTGCTTTAGGATTTGTAATCGATTGGGTAATTGATAAATTTTTTCCAGTAGAAAAGAAGCTGGATTAAGGATGGAAACAATGATTAACTTCAATGACTATATTTGCCGGCCGGCAGATAAAATTAATATCTAAAGTTAGAATATTTAATGTCTGCAGGCGATGATTTTTTCAAAGAAAAAATCATCGCCTGCGGCCGTTGGTCGTTGGCAATCAGATATGAGAGCCATCCAATTGTTTTTGGAATTTTGAGTTAATTATTGTATAATTGATTTAGTCGTTATAAAAAGTATTTTTTATGAAGGATTTTTTACAAAAAATTACTACCGAAGGTAAAGCGATGTATTTAGCCTATGATCATGGTTTTGAGCATGGGCCAGCAGATTTGCCCGGTAAATCAATAGATCCCAATTATATATTAAACATTGCCGTTGAGGGAGGTTATAATGCGGTTATTCTTCAGAAAGGTTTAGCTGAAAAATATTATACTGGTACTAAATATCAAAAACAGGTTCCATTAATTTTAAAAATTAACGGCAAGGCGAATATCTGGCAAGGTGGCGATATTTATTCTTATCAGAATTGTTCGGTGCAGTATGCCAAACAATTAGGAGCCAGCGCGGTCGGTTACACCATTTATCTGGGTTCGGCGCATGATGGTAAAATGTTTGCTGATTTTGGCAGAATAGTCGAAGAAGCGCATAAATTAAATATGGCGGTAATCGCGTGGGTCTATCCAAGAGGAGAATTTGTAAAAGACGAAACGTCGAAAGAGATCACAGCTTACGCAGCGCGAATCGGTTTAGAATTAGGAGCGGATATGGTGAAAATAAAATATTCTGGTTCAAGAGAAAATTTTGAATACGCCGTCAAAGCAGCTGGGAAAACCAGAGTTGTTTTATCTGGTGGTCCCAAGGTGAGTGATGAGGAATTTTTGCAAATAATGAGGGACGTGATAGCGGCCGGTGCGATTGGAGTGGCAGTAGGAAGAAATGTTTGGCAACATCCGGAGCCTCTAGAAATAACGAGAAAAATTCGGGAGATAATTTTTAGCTAACAAATAATCCACATTTAAGGCCGGATGAATCCTTGACTTTATTTAAAATTAGAATAAAATTTCTATAAATTGAGAAATAAAATTTTTTCACATTTTTATTACTTAATAGTCGATTTAATAAATTTTTAAAAAAATGGCAGAAAAAAAGAAATTTGAACGAAAAAAGCCTCATGTAAACGTGGGGACAATCGGTCACATTGATCATGGTAAAACCACGCTGACAGCGGCTATTATGCATGTTTTAAGTTTTAAAGGTCTCGTCGAAAAACCAGAAGGTGTAGATCAAATTGATAATGCACCTGAAGAAAAAGCAAGAGGAATTACGATTGCTTTACATCATTCAGAATACGAATCTGACAAAAGGCATTATGCTCACATTGACGCTCCAGGTCATGCCGATTACATCAAAAACATGATTACTGGTGCTGCCCAGATGGATGGCGCTATCCTGGTTGTTTCTGCGGCTGATGGTCCAATGCCTCAAACGCGAGAACATATTCTTTTAGCTCGACAAGTAGGCGTGCCTGCTATTGTTGTTTTTCTTAATAAAACCGATCAAGTGAGTGATCCCGAAATAATTGATTTGGTAGAAACCGAAGTGAGAGAGTTGTTAACGAAATATCAATATCCAGGCAATGAAGTGCCGGTTATTCGTGGTTCAGCTCTTGCGGCTCTGAATGCAAAATCATTAGACGATCCTGCTTGTAAGCCCATTTTGGATTTAATTGAGGCGATGGATAATTACATTCCTGATCCTGTAAGAGAAGTTGATAAGCCGTTCTTAATGCCCATTGAGGATATCTTTTCTATTGAAGGTCGTGGTACAGTTGTGACTGGTCGAGTAGAAAGAGGAATTTTAAAATTGAATGAAGAAGTTGAGGTTGTGGGATTAAGGCCTACTATTAAAACAGTGGTAACAGGAATCGAAATGTTCAATAAAACATTGGATGAAGCTCAAGCGGGTGATAACGTTGGAATTTTGCTGCGTGGTTTGAAAAAAGAAGATGTAGAGAGAGGACAGGTTATCGCAAAACCAGGAACAGTTACGCCTCACACTGAATTTGAAGCCGAAGTATACATTCTCACCAAAGAGGAAGGAGGTCGGCATACCCCATTTTTTAATGGTTATAAGCCTCAATTTTACATTCGAACAACTGATGTGACAGGCGAAGTTGTTTTGCCGCAAGGAGTAGAAATGGTTATGCCGGGAGATAATGTACATATAACTGTTAAGTTGATTGCGCCAGTAGCTCTTGAAGAGAAACAACGATTTGCTATTCGTGAAGGAGGAAGAACAGTGGGTGCTGGAGTCGTCTCAAAAATTCTAAAATAGAAAAGTTCGAAAATGCCAAAGTCAAATGAAAATCAACAGAAAATCAGGATTAAGCTGAAGGCATACGATCATAAAGTGTTGGATAATTCATGTAAACAAATTTTTGAAACAGCTAGTCGCTATGTAAAAGATATTATAGGACCAATTCCGTTACCGACAGAAATTAGACGATACACAGTTAACCGTTCCACATTTATTGATAAGAATTCTCGAGAGCAATTTGAAATTCGCATTCATAAAAGACTCATAGACATTCTTAATCCTAATCAGAAGTTAATAGATGCTCTGATGAATCTTAATTTACCGGCGGGTGTAGATGTTGAAATTAAGATGTAGATTATTTTCGGAGGAATAAATAAATGCCGGGCATGCCCCTTAACTCGGAAACGATGAAAAGAGGCTCTTCCCCGGCATTTATTTATCACAAATATTGATAAATAAAAATAAATTTTTAAAATAGCAAACATCATGACCAGATTTATTCTAGCTCAAAAAATAGGGATGACCCAAATCTATCAGAATGATAAAGCAATTCCTGTTACTGTTTTGGAAGCGGGGCCGGTTGTGGTCTCTCAGGTAAAAACTACGGATAAAGATGGTTATAATGCTGTGCAGGTGGGATTTGGTAAAAAACGCCATCTATCAAAAGCAGAAAAAAATCACCTCAAAGGGTTAGGAAATTTTCGTTGGCTGAAAGAATTTAAAATTAAAAATGATGAGGTAGGAAACTTTAAACGAGGTGATAAAATTGACCTCTCTTCTTTTAAAGAAGGAGAGAAGGTGAAAATTGTTGGGACGAGTAAGGCAAAGGGTTTCCAAGGCGTTGTTAAAAGACATGGATTTCACGGCGGTCCCAAAACTCATGGACAGAAAAATCGTTTGAGAGCACCGGGTTCAATTGGCGCGACCCACCCTCAGCGTGTAATTAAAGGAAAAAGAATGGCCGGTCGAATGGGCGGAGATCGAGTGACAATAAAAAACGTTAAAATTGCCAAAGTGATTCCTGATAAAAACATTATTTGTATTAAGGGCGCTATTCCGGGAAAAAGAGGCGAATTAGTTCAAATTTTAGCAGAGTAAAAGTATGAAAGTTGATCTTTATAATCAAAAAGGAGAGGTGATAGGTCAAGTAGAATTGTCCGATAAAATTTTTGGAGCAAAATGGAATCCAGTTTTAGTGCACCAAATTTTGGTAGCAATGCAAAGCAATCAAAGAAAACCGATTGCTCATACTAAGGATCGAGGAGAGGTGAGTGGTGGCGGCAGAAAACCTTGGCGCCAGAAAGGAACAGGAAGAGCCCGTCATGGTTCCATTCGTTCCCCGATCTGGATTGGCGGAGGCGTAACATTTGGACCTACAAAAGAGAGAAATTATCAAAAAAAGATCAATCGAAAAGCTAAACAGCAAGCCATTATTTCTGCTCTTTCTAAAAAATTAGCTGATGGCGAAGTAAAAGTTATAGACGAAATCAAAATTGATCAGCCCAAAACAAAAGAAATGGCAAAAATTCTGGGAACATTTTTAAATAATAAAAAGAGAAATCAAGGATTAGTTATTTTACCCAAGAGTGATATTACAATTATTAGGGCGATACGCAATTTACCTTTTGCTGATGCAACGATAGCAGATAATCTTAATTTGATAGACATCTTAAAATATAAAAATATTTTATTTACTCAAGAAGCGCTGAATAAATTAAATGAAAAAATAAAATAAAAATATGAGTATTTTTTCGAAAAAACAACCAAAATCAAAAAACGAAAATAAAAAGATAAAAGAAGCAACGAAAGAAATTGAGGAAAAGAATGAAGAAAAAGAAGTCAAACAATCGACAGAAAAAGAAAGGGCGGTCACTCTTAATAATAAAAATATTTTATTAATAAAACATCCCCAAGTAACTGAAAAAAGTCAATTAGCTCGGGAGTTTCGGCAATACGTTTTTAATGTGACAAGAGAAGCTAATAAGAGCGAGATTAAAAAAGCAATTGAACAGATTTATAATGTCAACGTTGAAAAGGTTCGAATGATAAATGTTCCAGCCAAAAAACGAAGAGCGGGCCATTCTGTTGGTAAAAAGTCGGGTTATAAAAAAGCTATTATTACATTGAAGGAAGGTCAACAAATCGAGGTAATTCCTCAGAAATAAATATGAAGAAATATAAACCAACAACTCCGTCGCGGAGACATATGACGACGATTGAACATAGAGAAATTGTAACAACAACCGAACCGTTAAAAAATTTAACGGTTGCTTTAAAGCAACAAGCCGGCCGGAATTCTTTTGGTCGGATTACGGTAAGACATAGAGGAGGAGGAAACAAGAGATTATATCGCTTAGTTGATTTTAAGCAGGATAAGTTTAATATAAAAGGGACAATAAAAGAAATCGAATATGATCCCAATCGCAATACTTACATTGGACGCGTCCTTTACAGAGATGGCGAATATCGTTATATTCTACTTCCAGAGAATATAAAAGTAGGTGATCAGATAATAACAACAGAATTAGCAGCTATTACACCGGGCAACCGATTACCTTTAAAAAATATTCCGGTAGGTACTAAAGTTTTTAATATTGAACTTTTACCTGGAGCGGGAGGTAAGATAGCGCGGAGCGCTGGTTCGGCAGCTGAAGTAATGGGATTAGAAGATAAATATTGTATACTCAAAATGCCGTCCGGTGAAATGAGAAAAGTCTTAGCCGATTGTTATGCTACAATAGGAGCCCCTTCTAATTCTGAGTATCGGACTATTAATATTGGAAAGGCTGGGAGAACACGCTGGTTGAGTATACGCCCAACCGTGAGAGGAACCGCAATGAATCCTTGTGATCATCCTTATGGCGGAGGTGAAGGGCGTCAGCCACGCGGCACAAAGAGACCGAAGACGGCATGGGGTAAAGTAACTGGTGGACATAAAACTCGAAATAAGAAAAAATGGTCGAATACTCTGATCATTAAACGTAGAAAATAACAATGAGTAGAAGTTTAAAAAAAGGACCATTTATTGATCCGAAACTACTTAAAAAAATAGCAAAAATTAAACCTGATTCTGGTCAGGTTATTAAGACATGGTCTCGGGCTTCAACAATTTCTCCTGAAATGATTGGTTATACTTTTGCTGTTCACAATGGAAAGGATTTTATTGAAGTAAAAGTGACAGAAGAAATGGTGGGTCATCGATTAGGCGAATTCGCTCCGACGCGGAAATTTATTAAACATGGCGGCAAGATGCAACGCGAGTTGGAAAAGAAAGCAGTCGTTAATGAACAGGCTAAATAGAACTAGTTTATGGAGAAAGAAAATGTTGCAACTGCAAAATTAAAATATCTTCACATGGCGCCAAGAAAAGTGCGTCTCGTAGCCAACAGCATTAAAGGTAAACATGTCGTAGAAGCCGAAGCCCAATTAGTTTATGCTCCTCAGCGGGCAGCAAAGCCATTATTGAAATTATTACGCTCAGCTGTGAATAATGCTACTAATAAAAAATTAGATAAAAACAAGCTAGTTGTCAGTTCAATTACTGTTGATGAAGGTCCGATGTTAAAAAGATGGTTACCTCGAGCAATGGGAAGAGCTACGCCAATACAGAAAAAAATGTCGCATGTTGCGATTGTCTTAGAAGAAAAAGAAGAATTCGGGCGTTACCGAGCCCCGCAGGCGAAGATTACTAAATCGGAAAAGACATTAGCTAAAGACAAAGAAGAAATAAAAACTAAAGAAACCAAGCACAATAAACCATCTCCGAAGGTCGCGGAGACGAAAAAGAAACCCAAAGAAGGTTTTACAAGAAAAATTTTTAGACGAAAAGAAATTGCTTAGAAAAATATGGGACAAAAAGTTCATCCAAAATCTTTTAGATTAGGAATAAATAAAAACTGGAGTGAAAGATGGCTGACTTCAAAAAAGACTCGTCCACTTATTTTGGAAGAGGATCTTAAAATACGTGAGTTTATCAATAAAAAATTGAAGAACGCCTATATTGCAGATATTGAAATTGAAAGATTAGAAAATAATATAAATGTTATTATAAAAACGGCACGGCCGGGAGTTATTATTGGTAGAGGCGGAAAAGGAGTTGAAGATTTAAAGAAACAAATCGAAAAAATTATTCAGCGTCATCGAAAAGAAAAAAAATATCCTTTGAATTATGTTTTGAATATAACAATTGAAGAAGTAAAAAATCCAACGGCTAACGCAGCAATTGTTGCTCAATCGATAGCTTCTTCGATAGAAAAGAGAATGCCCTATCGACGGTTGATGAAAAAAGCTATTGAAGATGCCAAACAAAACAAAGACGTGAAAGGGATCAAAGTCAAATTAAGTGGCCGATTAAACGGCGCGGAAATAGCGCGTTCGGAGTGGCTAGATTGGGGAGCAATGCCCCTCCAGACCATTCGTGCTGATATCGATTATGGGGAGGCAACAGCTTTTTGTACTTACGGCACAGTGGGAGTTAAGGTTTGGATTTATAAGGGAGAAATATTTGACAAAGACAAAAATAAAAATAAAACAGGATTAACAGGAGTATCTTCTAATAAACAAGCAAAATAAATATATGTTGATGCCGAAGAAACTAAAACATCGAAAATATCAGAAAGGACGATCGCGCCAAAGAACAGTAGAAACACGTGGTACATTTCTTGCCTTTGGCTCCTACGGATTACAAGCACTGGATAATGTTTGGCTTACTGCTCAACAGATTGAAGCGGGAAGAAAAGCGATTGTAGGATATTTAAAGAAAGGAGGAAAGGTTTGGTTGCGCGTTTTTCCTGACAAACCTATTACTAAAAAACCACCCGAGGTAACGATGGGTGGAGGAAAGGGAGATTTAGATCATTTTGCTTTCCCCGTCAGAAAGGGACGCATTCTTTATGAAATCGATGGTGTTAGCGAGGAAATTGCCACCGAAGCTCTAAGAAGAGCGGCAGCAAAAATGCCTATTAAAACCAAAATCGTCAAAAAAGAATAAATTATCTCAATATGGAATTTAAAGAATTAAAAACTTTACCCAAGAGTGAATTAGAAAAATTATTAGCGCAAAATCGAGAGAAGATGAAGGAATTGCGTTTTAATTTAGCTTTTGGTAAAGTAAAAGACATCAGTGAGATTAAAAAAACAAAAAAGACAATTGCTCAAATTTTAACTTTATTAAATACTCAAAAAGATGGAACAAAAAAATCATCCCATTAAAAGAAAATTAGAAGGAACAGTGATTTCTGATAAGATGGATAAAACCGTCGTCGTTAAGGTAGAACGTTTTAAGAAGCACCCCCTTTATCATAAGATTATGAAAGTCTCGAAACATTTTAAGGCGCATAATGCAAATAATGAAGCGAAAGAGGGTGATTATGTAATTATTGAAGAAACTCGGCCGCTTTCTAAAGAAAAAAGGTGGCGAGTTGTTCAAATTGTGAAAAAAGGAAAAGGAGAAAACATAGTCGACGCTGCTAAAACTAATGAATAGAATATGATTCAGCCAAGAACAATGTTAAAAGTAGCAGACAATAGTGGCGCTAAAATAGTGCAATGTTTTAAAGTCTTAGGAGGGACGCGTCGGCGTTATGCCCAGATAGGAGATATAGTTATTGCTTCTGTAAAAGTGGCTCAACCAAGGAAAAGTGTTGCGAAAAAAGATGTGGTTCGTTGTCTTATTGTCAGGCAAAAGAAGCCTTATCGTCGAGAAGATGGTTCTTATATTCGTTTTGATGATAACGCTGTAGTTTTAATTGATAATAAAAATCAGCCACGCGGCACCAGAATTTTTGGACCCATACCTCGAGAAATAAAACAAAAGGGATTTGATGAAGTCGCTTCATTGGCAGTGGAAATTCTCTAATTATGAAAGAAAGAAAGAATTTAAAAATCAAAAAAGGAGACGAAGTAATTATTTTGGCGGGGAAAGATCGGGGAAAGAAAGGAAAAGTGATTAAGGTTTTGCCTAAAAGAGATGCTGTTGTTGTTGAGGGACTCAATTTGGTTAAAAAACACCGTCATCCTAAGCGGCAAGGCGAAAAAGGAGAAATCATTTCTGTTCCGCGGCCAATAGACGTTTCGAAAATTGCTATTTGGTGTTCAACCTGTGGTCGTCAAACAAGAGTCGGTTATCGTTTTGACGGTGATAAAAAATTAAGGATTTGTAAACGATGTCAACAATTGATCTAAAAACTAAATACCAGAAAGAAATTCGGCCTGCTTTGAAAAAAGAATTTGGAGTGAAAAATATTTATGCCGTGCCTTCTATAAAAAAGGTTGTAATTAATGTTGGAATTGGTAAAATGTTGAATACAGCTGCTCAATCTAAAAATGTTGATGAGTTTTTGAAACAGATCAAGCAGGATGTCAGTTTAATTACCGGTCAGTGGCCCAAAGAATCAAAAGCAAAAAAGTCAGTTTCTTCTTTTAAAATTCGAGAGGGTGATGTGGTTGGATTAACAGTAACTCTTCGTGGTCAGAAGATGTATGATTTTTTGGGTCGTCTCATTAATATTGCTTTGCCGCGAATTAGAGATTTTCGAGGAATTCCGGTGACGAATTTAGATGAGCATGGCAATTTAAATATTGGCATTCCTGAAGCTTCGATATTCCCCGAGGTTACTAATAGTGTATTGAAGCACCCGTTCGGTTTAGAGGTTAGCGTAATTATTAATGATAAAAATAAAGAAAGAGTCGTAAAAATGCTAAAATCACTGGGTTTTCCTATAAAATAAATTATGGCTAAAAAATCAGTTGTAGCAAGATCAAAAAAGACACCAAAATATTCCACTCGCGTAGTGCGACGTTGTTTTCGTTGTGGCCGAAAGAGAGGCTATTTAAGAGACTTTGGACTTTGTCGTATTTGTGTTCGTGAATTAGCACGAAAGGGCGAAATCCCCGGAATGAAAAAAGCGTCGTGGTAAATGCAATATTATGGATACGATTTCTGATTTTCTTAATCAAATAAAAAATGCGCTAGCGGCTGGAAAGTCGTCTTTTTCGACGCCTTATTCTAAAATGAAAGAAGAAATAGTGAAGATTTTGTTAGATGCTAAATACATTGATAATTATAAAGTTATCGGTAAAGTTCCTAAAAAAATTTTAAGAATTGATCTTAAATATAATGAAGATGGATCACCGGCTATTCAAGAAATTAAACGAATCAGCAAACCGGGTTGCCGTCGCTTTATTAAATCCAAAGACATTAAATCAGCTAAATCAGGTTACGGCCGTTATATTATCTCTACTCCGGAGGGATTAATGACCAATGTTGAAGCTAAAAAACGTCATTTAGGAGGAGAAATAATTTGTGAAATCTTTTAAAATATATGTCAAAAATAGGTAAAAAAATTATTATTATACCAGATAATGTGAAAGCAGAAATCAAAGAGAGAGAAATTTTGATAAAAGGGCCAAAGGGCGAATTAAAAGTGCCTCTTTTTGAGGGTTTTAAAGTAGAATTAGACGGCAACACTTTGAAAGTGATACCGCCGCAGTCTCAAAAAAAATCTACTTTTGCTTTTTGGGGAACGCTCCGAGCACTAATAGCTAATGCTGTTAAAGGCGTAAGTGAAGGGTTTGAAAAGAAATTAGAAATTGAAGGAATAGGTTACCGAGCGAATGTTGAAGGAAATACTCTAGTTTTAAACTTAGGATTTTCTCATCCGGTTCGTTTCGAAATTCCGAAAGGGATCACTATTACAGTGGAAAAAAATTTGATTACGGTGACAGGAGTGGATAAACAATTAGTTGGTCAAACCGCTGCCAAAATAAGATCATTTCGCGAGCCCGAGCCTTACAAGGGTAAAGGAATTCATTATCTCGGTGAGCACATTAGGCGTAAAGCGGGTAAGAAAGCAACTGCCACAGCATAGCTATCATAAATTAATCTGGATTTGATTATAAAAACTATGAAACAAAAAAGAACTAAAAAAGAACAACGAATAAGAAGGCATAAAAAAATTCGTGCTAAAGTCACAGGAACAAGAACAAAACCTCGCGTCAGTGTTTTTGTTTCAAATAGACACATTTATGCTCAGGCGATTGATGATACAAAAGGCGTTACCTTAGCTTCTGTTTCGGATCATGATTTGAAGAAGAAAGGCAAAAAATCAGAGGTAAGCAAAGAAATAGGATTAAATTTAGCGAATCAATTAAAGAAGATGGGTATTAAAACTGTTGTTTTTGATCGTGGAGGATTTAAATTTCATGGTCGAGTTAAAAATATTGCTGAAGGATTAAGAGAGGGGGGCATTAAATGTTAAAAAAACTATGATTCAGAATAATTCTTCCGTTAATAAAAAAAAGGAGCGCGTTGACGAGCTAAAAGAGCAAGGCTTTGAAGAAAAGCTGCTCGATTTACGCAGGGTAACGCGCGTTGTTGCTGGCGGAAAAAGATTTAGCTTTCGAGCAACGCTTGTTATCGGTGATCGGGCTGGGAGAGTGGGTGTTGGCGTAGCAAAAGGAAAAGATGTCAGTGAGGCAATTGCGAAAGCAAAAGCGAAAGCCAAAAAAAGAATGGTTGAAGTGCCTGTTGTTAATGATACAATTCCCCATGAAGTAAGGTCAAAATACTGTGCAGCAGAAGTGGTTTTAAAACCCGCCCGAAGAGGACACGGTATTGTAGCTGGTGGAGCGGTGCGGACGGTTTGTGAATTAGCAGGTATTAAAGATCTTAGTGCTAAAATTTTAAGCCGCACTCCTAATAAATTGAGCAATGCCATGGCCACTTTAAA
>JAQVHD010000001.1 GCA_028696375.1 Minisyncoccota bacterium | reverse complement strand
AAGATGAAGCCCAGAATGCCAAAAAGAAGCATTGGAAAGCCGTCTTTTAAGATTTTTTTAAATGTTTCTTTATCAAATTGCGGCTTAAAATATTCTTTATAAGAGCGGGTCATTAAAATTGCGGTCAGCAAGCTCAAAAACACACCGATTAAATAGCCAAAACTCAAAGAAATAATATTGCGGTGAATTAAAATGAGAAAAATACCAAAAGCCATTACTGAAAACCCTTCGACTAAAATCACAATAAACTCTTTTTCCATTTTTTGTATGGCGCGCAAAAAAGAAACAAGGAAATCTTTGATGTTGCTAATGAATAAATAAATGGAGATGATGAGAAAATTAATGCGAAATTCTGGATTTTGAAAAACAAATAATCCGGCAAAAGCAGCAATCAGGCAGAGCGCCGTAGCGATTAATCGAAATAAAAAGCTCACGCGCACATATTTTTCTTTTTCTTCTAATTGCTGATATTCGCGAATAATGAGGCTGCCGATGCCCCAATCCGCGGCAATAAAAAAGAAAGTAGCAATGGATAAAATGTAGTTAAAAGTACCAAAACCGCTCGGACCTAAAACCCGAGCGGAAACAATAACTAAAATGAATTTAAACAGCCGGCTTAATCCCTGACTTAAAAAAAGCCAGAAACTATTTTTAAGAAAAGTCTGTTTGGGTGAAATGTTGGTAAAAAGTAAATTGCCTAAATCCATATTTATTGGATTTTTGCTTTTTCTACGCGCTCCACATACTCGCCACTTTCCGTATTGACACGAATAATGTCGCCTTCGTTAATAAAAAGTGGCACAGCAACTTTGGCGCCTGTTTCAATAATTGCTACTTTGGTGCCGCCTTGAGCCGTATCACCTTTAATTCCGGGCGGCGCTTCCACTACTTTAAAATCCATTTTAATCGGCAAGGAAATATTAATAATTCTACCATTAAATTTAAAAGCATCGATCGGCACGCCGGACTTAAGAAAATTTTTGTTATCACCCAAAACAGATTCATCTAACTGAAATCTTTTGGAACGATCATTGGCTTCACAAAACCAGTATTCGCCGCGATGCTCATACAAAAATTCTACAGTTAATCGCTCTATTTCTGCTTCCTCAAATTCTTCGGAGTGCTGAATGTTACGCTCAATCACTTTGCCGTTAATCAAATTTTTGAGACGCGTTTGAAGCACTGGTTTTCTTTGCTGCATTTTCAAAAAATTCGTACTCAAAACCTCGTACGGCTCATCGTTGATAATAATGACTGTTTTTGGTTTTAAATCATTGATACCAAGCATATAAAAAGTCAAAATGCAAATCTCAAAAATCAAAAAATAATAAGTCAAAACTCAAAGTTCAAAACTCAAAACTGCAACTTAAAACCCTAAAACTATCTTTTTGTCATCCTGAAGACTCTCTTTCTGTCATCCTGAGGGCGAAGCCCGAAGGATCCCATGCCAGCTAATCGAGGGATTCTTCGCTAACGCTCAGAATGACAATAAAAAAGTGCTCAGAGTGACAAGAAAAAATACCCGGAATGGCAAACGAAAAACATCCCCGCATGTAAAACCTCTCCTTTGATTTTTGATTTTTAATTTACGTCGTCTTTCTTAGTCTTAATAACTTTATCATCAATTCCCTTTTTCTTTTTACTCTTTCATTTTGATTTTTGATCTTTGATTTTTGATTTTTAATTTACATCGTCTTTCTTATCTTAAAAACTTTTTGATTGGTGTCAATTAATTTCGAAGGTTTTTTGTTTGCTTTTAGCGCCTTTTACCAAAGATATCCGTGAAGGAGCCACATCAAAAAACTCTGCCAACAATTCAATAGCCGCTTTGTTGGCTTTGCCCTCTACCGCCGGAGCGGTAGTAAAAATTTCGAAGTAATTACTATCAATCTGATTGATTTTATTGAAAGAAGCACCCGGTTTGACTTTGGCAATAATACGCATAAGTGAGAAATTTCTTCTTTAATTCTCGCCTTCTTGCTTTTCTTCTGGGCTGCTGAGCTTAGAAAGTGATTCGCGAAGTGCTTTTTTTAATTCATCAACATCAACTTTTGGTTTGGGTTTTTCGGTTGGCTTCTTTTCCACTAATTTTTTTGAATTACTTCCTAATGCCTGCATCACTTTGGTTTCTAAATGCAATGGTTTAGTGGGTGGAATAATCTCGCCCGCTTCCACGCCTCGCAAACAATCTTTGCAATAAACAGGCCTTTTGCCATCGGGTTGGAAAGGAACCTCGGTTTCTTTGCCGCAAACCCAACAAAAATCAACAAATGTTTTCTTTTTTGGTTTCTCGGTTTTAACCTTTTCTTCCTTTAAATCTAATTTCTCTATTGGTGCCCATTCTTCGCTAATCATTTTTTCTACTTCCGCTCGCGGCTGACAATACGCCTGCCGAGTATTCTCGATAATTTCTTTAACAAAAGTTTTTTCAGGTATTGGTCTGGGCGGCAACGTCACCGCGGAAAAAGCCTTTGAAGTAACGCCATCAATCATTAATTTCAAATAAATGTTGTATTTAGCCAGATTAACCAGATCATTGGCCATAAATTCTGGTGCAAATTCTTTTTCCAGCCATTCGGCATCTTCAGCGCCCACACGAAAAACAACAAAAGTGCCCACATTACCAAAAATGGCAGATTTCACCGTATCCGGTAATTGAGCAATATACTGATGAGAAATAATTAAGCAAAGATGATATTTACGTGCTTCTGATAAAATAGTAGCAAAAGCCTCAGTGGCAAAAGTTTGAAATTCATCAACGTATAAGAAGAAATCGCGCCGCTGCTCCTCGGGGATATCGGCGCGGCTCATTGCCGCTTGCTGAATTTTTGTCACAATCATTGCACCCAAAAGCGCTGAGTTTGTTTCTCCAATTCTTCCTTTTGACAAATTCACAATTAAAATCTTTCCTTCATCCATTATTTGACGAATATTGAATGAAGATTGAGGCTGCCCCACAATATTTCTAACAAGAGGATTGGTTAAAAATTGTCCTACTTTATTTTGAATTGGCGCAATGGCTTCTACTTGAAATTTTTCATGATAACGAGAAAATTCATTAAGCCAAAAGTTTTTCACCACCGGATCTTTTAATCCGCTGACAATATATTCACGATATTCCTTGTCGGTTAAAAGACGCATAATGTCCAGAAGCGTTGAATTGGGATATTCAAGCAAAGCCATTAAACAATTATTTAAAATATATTCCATTCGGGCGCTCCAAACATCAGGCCAAATCTTTTTGAAAATTTCCAAAATCCCGCTCGCTACTAAATGACGGTGCTCTTCGCCAACAGTCTCTAAAGGATTAAAAGCAATCGGATATTCAGTATCGTGAGGACAAAAATAAATAACGTCTTTGATGCGATTTTCGGGAATAAAATTGAGCAGGCGTTCGGCTGATTCACCGTGCGGATCAATAAAAGCCAGTCCAAACCCCGCTTCAATATCAGAAATCGCCATGTTTTCCAACATGACTGTCTTGCCCATACCGGTTTTACCGATAACATACATATGTTTTCGCCGGTCGTCTAATTTAATGCCAAATTTGGTTCGTTGATTGCGAAAATTCGTCTCGGCAAAAATATTAATATTTTCCTCGCTATAACTGGGCATACTTAATTATTGTACAGCAAAATGATGGGAAAAGCAAAAAAGAGAAATGATCAATGACGAATCAGCCTAATGACTAAAAATCCGAAATACTAAGCACAAAATTTAAAATGCCGCTCCGAATTGAGAATTTTTGAAAGATTTATTCTTAAATTTTGCGATGAGAAGGCGGCGATTTTTCTGAAAGAAAAATCGCCGCCTTACCCGTCTTCATTTTTCATTTTGAAATTTAAGATTTCTATGCTACAATCCATAGTTGTATGGCTGAGTTAGATACAACTTACCAACCTAACAAAGTAGAGGAGAAAATTTATAAAATGTGGGAAAAATCCGGCTACTTCAATCCGGATAATTTACCTAATCGCTCTAAAAAAACTTTTACAATTCTGATGCCGCCGCCTAATGCTAATGGATCTCTGCATTTAGGTCATGCACTCACGATGACTATTGAAGACATTATGATTCGTTATCAACGCATGCGTGGATTAAAAACATTATGGCTGCCAGGCGCTGACCATGCAGGATTTGAAACTCAAGTAGTCTTTGAAAAAGAACTCGAAAAAAAGGGAACCAGCCGCTTTGAAATTTTAAAAGAAGAAGGCGGCCGCGAAAAACTTTATCAAATGATTTGGGATTTCACCCAAGCTAATAAATTGCGCATGGAAGAACAAGTTAAAAAATTAGGCGCTTCCTGCGATTGGAGTCGAGAAAAATTCACACTTGATCCTTCTATTGTCAAAATTGTCTATCAGACGTTTCAACGAATGTACGAAGATGGCTTAATTTATCGCGACAATCGTATTGTTAATTGGTGTCCCAAGCATCAAACTGCCCTTTCCGATCTGGAAATCGATTGGCAAGAAAGAAATGACAAATTATATTATGTAAAATATTTTTTGGCAGATGATCCCAAACAATTTATTACTGTTGCCACCACCCGACCCGAAACAATTCCCGGTGATTTCGCCATTGCGGTTCATCCCCAAAATAAACAATACAAAAAATTCATTGGCAAATTAGTTACCAATCCATTGATTAAAAATCGTGGTTCGTATGGTGATAATATAAAAGTTATTAGTGATGATTTGGTAGAAAAAGATTTTGGCACTGGCGCTTTAAAAATCACGCCAGCCCACGATGCAGTTGACTTTGAAATCGGGAAAAAACATCAATTGCCGCTTGATTATCAAATTATTGGTTGGGATGGCAAAATGAATGATTTCGCAGGCGAATTAAAAGGATTGCCTGTTTTGGGAGCCCGCCAAAAAGCCATTGAAATTTTAGAAAAAGCAGGTGCTTTAGAAAAAACTGAAGATTACAAACATCAAGTTTCAACTTGCTATAAATGCAAAACTACAATTGAACCTTTGCCTCGAGCGCAGTGGTTTATAAAAATGACGGAACCGTCAAGAAGTGGCAAAAAATCTTTGCGTGATTTAGCCGTGGAGGCTGTTAAATCGAAAAAAATTAAATTTGTCACCAAGCGCTTTGAAAAAGTTTTTTATCATTGGATGCAAAATATCAAAGACTGGAATATTTCGCGCCAAATTGTTTGGGGCATTCCTATTCCGATTTGGTATTGCTCCAAATGCGGCAAAGAAATTGTTTATATTGAAGAAGGCAATCCGCAAAAATGCCCCTCTTGTGGTAACACAACTTTTGAAAAAGAAAAAGATGTTTTTGATACTTGGTTTTCTTCCGGTCAATGGCCTTATGCTACATTAGGATACCCCGAAAGTGATGATTTCAAAAATTTCTACCCCACCAGTGTTATGGAAACAGGATGGGATATTTTATTTTTCTGGGTAGCCCGAATGATTATGTTTGGCCTCTACACCACTGGTCAACCGCCATTTGAATATGTTTATCTTCATGGCTTAATCCGCGATAAGGATCGGCAAAAAATGTCCAAATCAAAAAACAATGTTATTGATCCTTTGGGAATAATTGATTTTTACGGCAGTGATGCTTTAAGAATGTCTTTAATTGTTGGCAACGCGCCCGGCAATGATCCTATTGTTTCTGAAGATAAAACCCGTGCGTATCGTAATTTTGCCAATAAAATTTGGAATGCGAGTCGCTTTGTTTTGATGAATGTGAATGATTTTAACCCCAACACTCAACCCGTATTATCCAAAGAAGACAAAAAAATCCTCAAAGATTTTGAGAAACTTACTGTTGATATGACTAAAGATATGGAGAAATTTAATTTCCATATTGCTGCTGAAAAAGTTTATCATTATTTCTGGCATACTTTTGCCGATAAAGTGATCGAGCAGACAAAACCGCGCCTTCAAACCGAAGAACGACCCCAAGCCCAATATCTTCTTCTCACTCTTTTAACCAATTTACTCAAACTGATTCATCCCTTTATGCCCTTTATTACTGAAGAAATTTATCAGATGCTTCCGAACAAAAGCAAGGATCTGCTGATGATTGAGAATTGGCCTCAAAAAATATGATTTCAAGTCTCTTTTATTTTTTCTTTCTTTTTATTTTATCAGTAACGCCCAGTCTCATTTGGCTGAATTATTATTTGAAAAAAGATTCTGATTTAGAACCACGACGCTGGTTAATCATAGCTTTCTGGAGCGGTATTTTTATTACCATCATTGTCGGCGTTGTTGAAAATTCTGTTTTTGGCGAATGGATAGAAATCCCAGCCAATCAAGATTTAAAAAACATCGTTTTCTTTCTCTTTTTACCGTTTTTGGAAGAAGTCGGAAAGTTTGTAGCCACATTCTTTAGCACTTTTAAAAATCCCCATTTTCGCGATGAAACAACCGATCCTATTATTTATGCCATCACGGCTGGTTTGGGTTTCGCTGCAGCAGAAAATTTAAAAGTTTGCTTTTCTGTTCTTCAAGAAAATATGATTTTATTGGATTGGCAAAGCTTACTTAATTTTTCATTGCCAGCGTCAGTTATTAATTCCCTTATCATCACTATTTTTATTCGCCTTATTTCTGCTGTTTTTCTTCATGCTTCTTCTTGTGCTGTTTTTGGTTATTTTTGGGCTATTGGCCGAATTTTGAAGAAAAACAGAAACGTTGTTATCGGCCTAATTGTTTTTGGCATAATTATGGCTTCGCTTTTGCATTCTTGTTATAATTATCTTATAATGAAAACGAGCGAAAATATATATTTTGCCTTTGGCGTTGCAGCTTTGTTAATTATTTCTAATTATATAATAAGTCGAGCTTATAAACAGGTTGAATCTTATCAAAAATATTATGGCGTTTAGATTATTTAAATCGAAAGATGATGATGTCGAAAAAGATATTGAAATTAAAAATACCAATCTATCGACTGAAGAAGATGTTCTAACTGGCGAAGGTCAACTGATGGTTGATGTCTATCAAACACCAACGGAAATTGTAATTAAATCAGCAGTGGCAGGGGTTAAACCGGAAGATATCGATATTTCGATCGTAAACGATATGATCACTATCAAAGGTAAAAGAGAATTAGACGAGGATGTGAGGGCAAACGATTATTTTTATCAAGAATGTTACTGGGGATCATTTAGTCGTTCAATTATTTTGCCTATTGAAATTGACGGTGATCGAGTCAGTGCAAATTTAAAAAATGGGATTTTAACCATTCGTTTGCCTAAATTAGATAAAAATAGGGTGAAAAAAGTCAGAATTAAAGCAGAATAGAAAAATTTTATATCTCCCGCTTAAAATAGGAAAACAAAATAAAAATTAAGGCGGCGGCGATGATTTTTCTTTGAAAAATCATCGCCGCTTTGTCATTCCGAGCGAAGCGAAGAATCTCTCGATTAGCTGGTATGGGATCCTTCGGGCTTTGCCCTCAGATAGTTTTAGGGTTTTGAGTTGTGGTTTTGAGCTTTGAACTTTGAGTTTTGACTTATTATTTTTTGACTTTTAACTTTTGACTTAAACTTTTGCCTGCCCCGATTACCTCGGGAACTTTTAACTTTATTCCGTTTGTTTTTTTGATGCCATTTTTTCTACCAGCCAGCCGCAAAAAATACCAATAATAATCCCGGCTGCAATATCTGAAGGATAATGAACCCCACAATAAATGCGCGCCAAACCTATTAGTGCGCCCAGAAACATAAACAGAGCACCTAATTTTTTATTCTTGAGATACACCAAAGCAATCAGAGGAAAAATAAAGGTCATGTGACCCGAAGGAAAAGAACCACTAATATCATGATTGAATAATTGAGTGACGGGATGCGTTAAAAATGGTCGCGGACGATAATAAAAGAAACGGATGACTTCAGTAACAATTCCTCGACTTAAAATAATAGCGCCCGCCACTTTGATAATCCCTTTGAGCTGTTTCTGATACGCAAAGAAAAGATAAATTACTCCGGCAAGTAAAAGAATATACATAAAATATTCTGCCAAAAAAATCATAATTTGATCACACCAATGATTTAATCCAGCCGTGCTATTAATTTTTTGAAAAATTAGATAATCCCAATTATTCATTTTCAAATTGATAATAATTTTTTACAAATTCGACCATTTTAATAATGTCAGTATAAACATCTTTAGAATTTAAAGCAATAAAGACAATTGGCCGTTTTTCCTCACTTCCCAAAGATAACTCAAAAACTGAAAGCATTGTTTCGCCGCTCCCTGATGTGAGCCCCATTTTGCCACCGACAAAATTAGGATCATCAGCAAAAAGATTTAAATTTTTAAGATTATAAGAGGGTTTGCCATAATAATCATTATCAAAAACGCCTTTGGTCATTCTTAAAACAAAACTGCGATTGAAATAAAGATACTTGGATAATTGGTATAAATCGAGTGGTGTGGAAACGTTTTCTAAACTAACACCATTGGGATCAACGAAATGGCTATTGATCATGCCGATACTTTTCGCCTGATCGTTCATCCAGCTCACTGTCTTCTCCGGTCCCAAAAATGCTGCCAGAGTGTTACCCGCCTCATTTGACGATTCTACAAGAAGCAAAGCCAATAAATCAAAAATAGAAATTTTTTGACCAGCCTTCAAACGAGGAATAGAGGTAAAAACTAAGGCCTCCTGAGGAACGCGGGCATAATATTCTAAATTAGTATGATCCAAAACAACCAGAGATGTAATTAATTTCGTAACGGAAGCAATAGGAATAATTTGACTCCTGTTCTTTTCGAGAAAAACAAAATTATTTTTTAAATCAGCGGCGAGATAAGCTTGAGCAGTCAATTCGGGAATTTTGTATTGATAAGTGGAATTTTCTACTTCAAAGGCTTTTTTAAATACTAAAACCGGCATACCGACTTCGACTAAATTATAAATCTCTTTAGCGTCTTCATCGAAAAGCCGAATGCACCCTCCAGAATAAGTTGAAGCTACTGGTTTGCCAGAAGAATAATAAGGCCAGCCATGAATAAGAAAATTACCTTCAAAAACCAAACTATAAGGCATATAAACACCGGCAAAACTGGAATACGCATTTTTATATTTAGCTTCAATTTTATACAAACCAACCGGCGTTTCCCACCAAGAGCCCTCTTTCCCTTTCGCAATAATAGGCACTTCTTTTACCTTTTCGCCATTTTTAAAAACGCTGAGCTTCATTTGATCTAAATCCGCTTCAATAAAATCAATTCTTTCATTAATAAATTTTTTCAAAACATTATTAAAAAAATTAACATCGCCCAGCTGAGGCCATGCGCCATATTGAAATTCAACATGATTTTCCGAGGGGCCGCTTAAAACAATGCTGTAATTTTTAATTTCTTTTTTGGGCGCGTAATAAATTAAAGCAACGATTGCCACAGCTGTTACCAAAACCAAAAGAAGCCATCGTAAAGGAATTTTTTTCAAAAAATCACTCATAAAACAATCACTCTGCGTCCCTTAATTACAATTCGGCCTTCAGCAAACGCTCTTATACCCTGACATAAAACTTCGTCTTCTTGTTGATGAATTTTTTCTTCCAAGCTTTCCACGGTATCGTCATCTTCAACAACGACGGCACGCTGAAAAATAATGGGGCCGGTGTCAACACCTTCATCAACAAAGTGCAAAGTACAACCAGTAATTTTGACTCCGTATTCCAAAGCCTGTTTTGGCGCATCGAGCCCCGGAAAAGCCGGCGACAGCGCCGGATGAATATTAATAACCGCATTAGGAAAATATTTGAGAAATTCTTTGGAAACAATCAAATCCCACCCAGCCATCACCACTAAATCAATTCCCCGTTCTTTCAGCATCTTTCCTAATTCATCATCAAAAGCCAGACGGTCCTTGTCCTGAGCCTTCCAATCAGAAAGACGAAAATAAAAAGCTTCAACATTATGATCTTTCGCCCAATCGATGCCCGGGGATTCTTTTTTATGAGAAACAACCAGCGCTAATTCTGCTAAAGGATAATCTTTGACGCAATTATAAATTGCTTGCAGTCGCCCACCTCGACCAATCAATGCGCAAATTTTAATTTTTTTCTTTGTTTCTTGAGACATTAATATGATCTGATAAAATATTTTTCCTAAACCCAAATTAATCTTTTCCTTTTTCGTTTTTAGTTTTATTGGATTGTCCTAAATTTTCCAAAAAAGCCCCAGAGCTTTTGTAATCTCCTTTTTTAATCATTAGATCGGCTCCAGCTGTTTTTAATTCTTCGTTATATCTATCTTCGGAACTATGAGCAATAATCTGTGGCTGCAGAATATCTTCCATCTCTCTAATTTTTTTAATCACATTGCCGCCAAAACGCAATTCGTCAAAAACATCATCTTCAAGCCATGCATCCATAAAAATTACCTTCGGCAAAGATTTTTTATCTTTTTTTCTATTGGCAATTTCAGACAAAGCGTCAAAAGCTGTGCTAAAAATTTTTGCCTTTAAATGATTCTTCTCGATTGTTTCATTCCACATACGCATCAGGGAGTTAATAATTTCTACCCCATCATCAATGACCCAAAATTCAGAATCATCCAAAGGGATTTGCTCTTTCTTCTTTTCTTCTTTTCCTTCAATCGGAATTTGATCTTGTTTTGTCATCAATTCTATTATAAACTTTTAAGAAGGGATTACAAATAATTAACAGGGTTGACTTTATTAAAAGTGAGGTTATAGTAAAAAGAACAGCTCAATTAAATCCTCTAAATGGCTGGCTGAATTTTTATATGGATAAAAATGGCTAAAAAAAATTCATCTCTCCAAAAACAAACTTTAAAAGTTATTTTTAATAACCTCGCTGATCTGTCGGATGAAAATTTGATTCAAATTATTGAAATGGGCGAAAAGTATTTAATTGATGATCCGACTCTAAAGCAGCAAGCCGAAGATATAAAGAAGCTTTTTGAACAAAAGCATCCCGCTCTTGAATTAGTTCGCCGCACTTTAACCAGCATCTCTAAGGAATGTCGCGACAAATTAATCGAAAATCTGATTATTAATGCGATGGTGGTTGAGAATCAACGGCGTCAAAAACTCGCGAAAGAACTCGGGTTTGGTTTACCTTGGTTTTTTGTAATGAGTCCAACAGCCCAATGCAATCTCAATTGTCGTGGCTGCTACGCTGGAAGATATATCAAAGATGAAGGGCTGCCTTTTGAATTAGTTGATAGAATTCTTAATGAAGCTAAAGAATTGGGCATTTATTTTGTGGTGATTTCCGGTGGTGAACCTTATTTCTGGCCGCATATTCTAGAAGTGTTTGAGAAACACAATGATATGTACTTCATGACTTATACTAATGGAACGTTATTAACTAAAGAAATGACTAAAAAACTGGCAAAATTAGGGAATGTGGCCCCCGCCATTTCCATTGAAGGATTTGAAAAAGAGACTGACGACCGCCGTGGCCCCGGAACATTCAAAAAAATTATGGAAGCGATGGATAATCTTAAAGAAGCTGGTGTGCCCTTTGGTTTTTCCGTCACTCCCACCAAATTAAATGTAGAAGCGCTTATGTCGGATGAATTTGTTGATTTAATGATCCAAAAGGGATGCTCTTTTGGATGGTATTTCCAATATGTCCCCGTAGGCCGCAAACCCGATGTTAATTTAATGGTTTCACCAGAAGACCGCAACAGATTAAGAATGAGAACTAATGAAATTCGAAATACCAAACCGCTTTTTGTTGGTGATTTCTGGAATGATGGCCCTTATGCAGGCGGCTGCATTGCTGGCGCTCGACCCGGCGGATATTTCCACATCAACTGCAATGGTGGAGTAGAGCCCTGCGCTTTCCTGCAATTCTCCGTTGATAATATAAAAGACAAGCATCTTTTGGATATCATTCGCTCGCCATTTTTCCAAGCCTTTCAAGAAGCTCAACCTTATTGCGACAATGGGAATCTGCTTACTCCTTGCGCCTTTATCGATAATCCGGAAGTATTAAGAAGAATTGTAAAAGAATATAATGCAAAACCTTCATACGAAGGCGCTGATGATGCTGTTTGCAACCCAACCATTTGTCATTTCTTGGATGAATATTCAAAGGCTTATAAAAAAATTGCCGATCCTGTTTGGGAAAACGGAATGAATAAAAAATATAAACATTGGAAAGAAAAGGCAGCGGAAAGCGCGAAAAAAAATAATAAAAAGGATTAGAGATGAGAAAAACTGCGGGCAGACGCCCGCAGTTTTTCTCATCTCAATTAAAATAATTATTTTCCTTTTAAAGATTCACGCAAATAACGTGATCTTGCCTTTTGCAATGATTCTAAATGCAAAATAGCACTTTCGTTAGAGGTGCCCATATTTCCCAACAACCGAAAACTATTTTCGCCAAAAGTTTTTTCCATTAATCGAGCAATGGGCAAAAGTTGACCGGTAAAATGAGCATTAAGAAACAGCTTGTATACTTCATTGGGAGTTTCAAATTTATCTGGATATTGCTTTTGAATTTCTTCACAAACATATTCTAAGGTTCTGCGATGAGCCGGATAAGAAAATGTCTCATAGTCACTACCGTCTTCATCGACCCAAATAATATCTTCTTCGGGAATCCCATTTTGTGTAGCAATTTTTTTCTTTAAGGCTTTGGCTTTTTCAGAATTCATCCCTTTCTTTTCTAGGGCTAATTCCGGCAAATTAAGCAATTTTGGGAAAAATTCTTTTTCTGCTTCAGATACAATAGCCTCATGAAGACCGGACAAATGAAAATGAAATTGATTTTTTCTATTAGCTCGTTGAGAAGAATAAGCTGTCACGCCATGTCGATAAAGCGAACCGCGGACTTTCAATGTATCTTTTTCTTCTTCGACTTGCACCGACAAATGCCCTTTCAAATGAAGCAACTCATGAAAAGCGCTAATGCCAAAGTAAAGTGAATTATCTCTAAACTGTTCATCATTAAAAATTATTCCCTGCTGAACACAAAAACTAGCCGCCACCGTATCCCTGGCAAATAATTCCTTATAGGGCCTAGGAGGAATAATATGAAAATTTTCAAAAGGCACACTGTAGGGTTCGCGGCCAGCTTCTCTCATTAGTTGAGAAGTCTCCTGGTCAGCCAATTGAATAATTGCTAGCTCTTTTTCTGATTTTGGCCTCTCATAACGGAAAAGCATCGCCTGCTCTTTTGGAGACAGAGAATCAAAGTGATCAAATAAAGCACGCTCAATATCGCGTTTGATAGACTCTTTTGCTTCTTCCGAAGCCCCTCCTATAGCTTTTATTTCAAAACCTTTCCCCATATTATTAATTATAACATATTTAAAAGAAAAAATCAAGAGCAACTACCTTGTTGTGTCGCTGGTTTAAACTTATTATAAGTGCACTCCAGTTTATCAAAGTTCCATTAATAAATAGCAGATTCATTTTTACTCCGCTACCTCCGAGCCGCGCGAAGCGCGGCAAGAAAATTCGGTTCGAACTAATTTAAGAATACACCACCAGACAGGATTTTTCAAACAATTGGAAGCCGTCTCATTTCGTTCAGCGAGTTCTGATCGCTTGAAAACTAGCGGAGGAGGTGAGATTCGAACTCACGAGGGGATTGCTCCCCAACGGCTTTTCGAGAGCCGCGCCTTAAACCACTCGGCCACTCCTCCAAAAAGATTAAATCAAAAATACCAGATCCTAATCCAAACAAATTCAAATATTCAAATAAGTTAATTGGTTTTGGGTTATGGTGTTGAGTTTTGACATTGCGGTTTTGATTATTTTATTCATTGAAATTTGCCCCCGCCTTCGAGTGACCGAAAGCAAATCGGACAAGTAATTGACATGATTACTCCAGCTCTACCCAATCACCATGATTTGGCACTTCCGTAAAAATACCAAAGTTATCCCGCACTTTTTGGGCTAAGGTATTAGCCGCTGTTTCTTCGCCATGAACCACAAACAATTTTTTTAAACGAAATCTTAATTCTTTAATCCATTGAAGAAGCATCTTTTGATCCGCGTGGGCGGAATATCCTGTAATCTGTTGCACTCTACAATTTACTTTAACTGTTTCATTGTGAATTTCAACTTCTGAAGCGCCTTCTAACAAACGACGCCCTAAAGAATTTTCAGCCTGATAGGAAACAATTAAAAGAATGCTATGCGGATCGGGTAAATATCTTTTCTCGTGATGTAAGATGCGACCCCCCTCCGATGAACCAGAACCAGCCAATATTACTTTTGGCGGCGGGACAGCATTAATCGCTTTTGATTCTTCGGTAGTCAATGTAAATGTTAAGCCGGGAAAATTAAATAATCCCCTTCCGTTGCTAACGAATTTAAAGGCTTCAATTTTGATATAATCCAAATATTTTTGATAAACTTCTGTCACCTTAATCGCCAAAGGACTATCCATAAAAATAGGAACCAGGGGCACGCGATGATGAACAACCAGTTCGTTTAGCTCAACCAGAATTTCTTGAGTTCGCTCTACGGCCAACACAGGAATCATTAAAACTCCGCGATTAGCAATAATTTCTTCAACGGCATCCTCTAGCAATTCCCTCCTGATTTCTGCATCTTCATGAACCCGATCACCGTACGTTGATTCTACTAGGCAATAATCCGCTTCTTCGCTAATAATATCTGTATCTGGCAATAACAAGTTAAAGGGGTTGCCTAAATCGCCCGAAAAAATAATTTTTGTTTCTCGACCGTTGTCTTTTTTAATTTTTAATAAAACGATTGCCGATCCTAAAATATGACCAGCGTTGTAAAAAATAAAAGAAATGTTTTGCGAAATTTGTATTTCTTGATAATAGGGACTAGGGCTAAATAGCTTCAGCGCTTCGTTCATTTCTTCTCGCGTATAAAGCAAGGGGAGGCCTTGTGTTTCTGCAGCATCTTCCATAAGATTATAGGCGTCTTCCCAAAGCAAAACACAAAAATCAATAGTTGGAGGAGTGGCATAAATTTTCCCTCTAAAACCGTTTTTATAAACAAATGGGATTAAGCCGCTATGATCAATGTGGGCATGGGTTAAAACAATCGCTTTAATTTCTTCGGCTTGAAATGGTAATGGCTGAGCATTAATTTGACTCCGGATATCTCGATGAATGCCGCAATCGATTAATATTTTTTCATTTTTATATTCTACTAAAAAACAACTTCCCTCGACTTCCTTCGCGGCTCCATAAAAATAAAGTTTGATTTTGTCATTGCTTATTTTGTTTTCAATCTGCTGATTTACTCTGGAATTTTTTTTAGCAGAATTGGTTGTTCTATGTTTTTTAATTGTTTTTGTCTTTTGATTCGTAATGGATTTATTTTTTGGCATTTTGTTTATTTTGATAAATTCCTGACTTTTTAAGAAAGGCGACGGCTTGAAGAAAATATTTTTTTACATTATTGAAAGTTAATATTTTTAGAGTCTCTTCAGTTGTAAACCAACCTCCTTCCAAATGCTCCGACGAAATTTGAATTTTTTTCTCTTTCGTTTCTCCTAATAAAAAAATAACTTTTTTATGAACCATCTCGTCCTCTCCTGTATATCGTTTATTATTAAACCAATAATCGAGCGTCTTTTGAAAATGAGGAATGATTTTAAAACTTTTAATTCCCGTTTCCTCCAAAACCTCTCTTCTTATAGTTTCCTCTATTTTTTCATTTTTTTCAATATGTCCCTTGATAAAATCCCAGTGACCGGCTGGATAATGAAGTAGCAGCCACAGACATTTTCCTTTTTCTCGCCGAAAAAGAAAAATACCTACCGAAATTTCAAATTTTATTTTTTTCTTTTGTTTGCTTTGATTAATTTTAGCATTTCTGACCATAAACGTGTATTAATAATATCATTCTTGGTAGCCCAACCGCGCCGTGCTTGAGCAATACCAAATTTTAGATAGTTCAGATGAGTTGTCGAGTGCGCATCAGAATCAATCGAAAGTTTCACCCCTGCTTCAATTGCCTTTTTAATATGTTCGTCTTTGAGGTCCAACCGATCCGGATAAGCATCAACTTCCAGACAAGTTCCATTTTTACGAGCTTCGCTAATAATGGCTTCAATATCAATTTCATAAGGTGGCCGCTTTAAAACGACTCGCCCCGTGGGATGAAAAATAATATCAACTAAAGGATTACGGATAGCCCTACAAATTCTTTCGGTCATCTCTTTTTTGCTCTGATTAAAATTTGAATGAACTGCTGCTGCCACCAAATCTAATTTAGCTAAAACATTCGCTTCAATATCCAAACTGCCATCTTTTAAAATGTTCACCTCGGCGCTTTTTAATACTTTAAAATCAATCCCTTCTTTTTCAAGTCGCCGATTAATCCCATCAATCTCCTGCATTTGTTTTAATAATTTTTTTTCATCGCAACCACCAGTCATTGCCAGGCTTTTAGTATGATCCGTGATTGCAATGTATTTCAGACCCTGCTTTAAAGCTTCTCTCACATATTCTTCAATAGAGTTTGCTCCATCGCTCCAATCAGTTTGAATTTGAAGATCGCCTTGAATATCATTATAGCCAATTAATTTTGGTAATTGATGCTTGGCCGCAAGTTCAATTTCGCCCCAGTCTTCTCGCATTTCCGGTTCAATGTAATCCAATCCTAATGCTTCATAAATTTCTTCCTCTGTTTCTCCGGCTAACCTTATCTCTTTTTGATTTTTGATTTTTGATTTTTGATTTTTAAATAGTCCGTATTCATTTAATTTATAACCCTTTTTAATGGCAATTTCCCGCAAATGGATACCGTGATCTTTTGATCCGGTAAAATAGTTTAGAGCTGCTCCAAATGATTCTTGAGGCACTACTCTTAAATCCACGTCTAATCCGTTTTTTAACCGAATAGCGGATTTTGTCTCACCGTGAGCTACTACCTGAAAAACATCCGGCAGATTAACAAAATAATCCATTACTGGCATTGGATTGTCAGAAATAATTAAAATATCAAGATCTCCGATTGTTTCTTTCATTCTTCTTACTGAACCAGCGGCAGTAATCTTTTTCACTTCTTTTAATTTAGACAACCGGGTCACGATCGATTCTACTTGAGGATAAATAAAACCCAGAACAAAACGATGGCCTCCCTGCTTTAAAAACTCGATGCTCTTTAAAATGTTTTGCTCAGTTTTTTCGCCAAAGCCCTCAATTTTTCTAATTTTTCCTTCGCGAGCAGCTTTTTCTAAATCAGCTAAATTTTTGATTTTTAATTTTTCATAAAGTTTTTTTAGAGATTTTGGACCTACTCCTTCTACTCGTGTTAAACTATCGAGATCAAGAGGATATTTCTTTTTAAACTGCTCGTAATATTTCAATTTGCCTGTTTTTAATAATTCTTCAATTTTTTCAGCAATTGAAACTCCAACGCCGGGGATTTCTTCAATTCCTTTAATGCCTTGTTTTTTATAAATATCCTGAAGTGGCACATCTAACGCTTCAATAGCTGAGGCTGCTTTTTCATAAGCCCTCGGTTTAAATGGCTCATCTTCCATTTCTAAATAAAAAGAAAGATCGGATAAAATTTTGGCAATTTCCCAATTATCCATTTTTTTTATTATAAATCTTTCTGTTCAAATAATAAACATCGCATCACCAAAACTGAAAAAACGATACTTGTTTTTAATCGCCTCATCGTAAGCTTTAAAAATTAACTCTCGGCCAGCAAAAGCAGAAACAAGCATCATTAGCGTTGATTTTGGCAAATGAAAATTTGTAATTAAAGCATCAATAAATTTAAAATGGTAACCAGGATAAATAAAGAGATCAACAAATTTCTGGCCGCTTTTTAAAATACCCCGACAAGTAGCAAAACTTTCGAGGGCACGAGTGGAAGTTGTTCCTACGGCAATTATCCTTTGATGATTTCTTTTGGCTTGATTCAAAGAATGAGCAGTTTTTTTATCGATCTCCACCCATTCCGATTCCATTTTGTGCTCCTCGATATTTTCCACTTTCACTGGTTGAAATGTACCCAAACCAACATGCAAAGTGACATATTTAAAAATAACGCCTTTTCTTTGGAGTTTTTTAATTAAACGAGGAGTAAAGTGAAAACCAGCTGTCGGTGCCGCTACTGATCCTAAATGCTTAGCATAAACTGTTTGGTATTCTTTAAGATTAGAAAGCCGCTTAATATAGGGTGGCGTCGGCGCTACCCCAATTTGATAAATAATTTTTTTTAATTTTTCTCCTTGCTGATTAAAACGAATCAAACGTTCATAATTAATCTCCTTTTTAACTTCAGCTTCTAAACCATGCGGAAAGATAATTTTTTGTCCCTCTTTTAATCCCGGCCTGCCAATAACAAACCATTCTTTTGACCACTGATAATTTTTTAAATTTTTAACGTTGGGCCGAACCAGAAGCACTTCAATTTTACCTCCGGTTTCCGGTTTAATGCCAGTTAATCGCGCGGGAATTACTTTACTATTATTTAAAACCAAAACATCGCCTTTTTGCAAAAAGCGATCGATTTGATAAAAATAAGTATGCTGAATTTCGCCAGTCTTTCTATTAACTACCGTTAATCGAGAATGATCACGAGGAGAAATTGGTTTTTGAGCAATTAATTCTTTAGGCAAATAATAATCAAAGTCTTTTAACTTCATCTTCTGAAAGAATTTTTATTGAAAAATTAACTGATCACCAACAGCAATTTCTGTATTGCTATCAATCAATATCCCACATTCTTTTCCTTCTGGAATTTCTTTAACGTCTATTTTACTGGACTGCAAATTAACAATTTTTCCATGACCAATAATTTCTTCGCCTCGCTGAATTTTTACTTGAGCTCCCTTCACAATTCTTCCTTCAATAACTCGTCCACCAATTAGTTGCTCACTGCGTTTTTTACTAAATAAAGCCAAAATTTCGACTTTGCCTTTAATAGGCGGCTCTTGAGGTTTAAAAAGATTTTCTATTTCTTGCTTTAAAAATTTCTCCATTTCGTAAATAATATCAAAAACGTAAACACGAATATTCTTAGCCTGAATGATAATTTGAAGATCTTTGGGAATTTTAACCCGAAAACCTAAAATGGTTGCTGGTGCTGTCTCCGCCAAAGCAATATCCGAAACAAAAATATCACCGATGCCTTCATTAATAATTTTGAGATGCGCTCCTTCCGGCAAGGTTAAACTACCGAGAATCTTTTTCATCGCTTCTAGCGATCCCATTGTATCGGCTTTTAAAATAAGATTAAGGGTATTTTCCTGTTTTTCTGCATTGGGGTCTTTTGATCGAAGATTTTGCCGCATGCTTAATCTTTTATTTTCTTCTTCAATTTTCTCGCCCACAAAAAATTCTTCCCCTACCTGAGGCATTTCTTTGAAACCAATAATGAGAACGGGTGAAGAAAAAGTGGCTTCTTTTAACACATTACCATTGCAATCCTCCATTGTCCGAACCTTTCCTTCCGCTGTAGCAGTATAAATGGGATCGCCCACCTTAAGGACGCCGTTTTTAATTATGGCTGTCACTTCAATACCTCGCTTATTATCAAATTTAGTCTCAATAATCACCCCATCAGCTGGACCATCTTGACGAGCCACAATAGTTTCCATATCAGCTACAAGCAAAATTAATTCCAACAGTTCTTGAATGTTTTTTCCTTCTTTCGCTGAAATACTAATGAAGGGAATATTACCGCCCCATCCTTCTACTAAAACGCCAAGTTCGGCTAACTGCGTTTTCACCCGATCCGGATTGGCCTCGGGTTTATCAATTTTATTGAGTGCTACAATAAAAGGAATTTTGGCTTGCTGAATTAAATTGAGCGCTTCGATTGTCTGAGGTTTTACTCCTTCATCAGCTGCAATGACCAAAATAGCAATATCACCCGCCTCTGTCCCTCGAGCGCGAATGGCTGAAAAAGCTTCATGACCCGGTGTGTCAATAAAAGTAATTTTTCGTTGATTATATTCTGGATTTTTACTTACTACCTTAATTTCATAAGCGCCAATATGCTGAGTAATTCCACCCGATTCGCGAGCGGCTACGTGGGTTTTACGAATGGTATCAAGAAGTGTGGTTTTGCCATGATCAATATGCCCCATCACTGCTACAATGGGTGGCCGCGGTACGGTATTTAATTGTTTATCGGATTGTTGAATGGCCATATTTTGTTTTTAATCTTATCAGAAAAATTTCTTTTCGTCCACTGTTTAAATAAATTCCTATAATTCTTGTATGAAAAACACATGCCGGAGCGGCAGCTGTTAGGCTATAGCCTAACAGCTGCCGCTAACAAAAAAGGGATTCCTTTTTAGAATCCCTTTTAAAACTTTTCCTTTTTATTATCGCCGCTCCACCCAGAGTCGGCCATCTTCATCTTCGCGAATGGTCAAAACGTAGGAATTCCGCCCGTAAGCTGATGGATAAATCCATATTTTTTCTGTATGAGCAAAAATTAAGTTTACACCAACAATTGACACTGCAGCTTCTATTCCGTAATAACTGCCATTCCATAAACCAGAAAAAAATTTTCCATAAGGACCAACTCGAGCTTTCTCTGCGCCGTCTAACAAAACAGAAAAGGTGTGTTCGGTAGTATTGAGCACCGTCAGACCAGTTGTCCTAATGGGCAGATTAGTATCTACTCCAACAGTCACTCCTAATGGAACGCAACTCGAAAACATTACTAGTAAAAATAAGAGCAATAACAGTAACAACCACCAGACCAAATCACTCACTTTGATTTTTCTCATTTCAAACCTCCTTTTAATTAAAATTTAATATCTCTTGGATCCAAAAATATTTTTTGGATCCATGCCATTTTGGCACGCGGATGCCCATCCTCCGTGCCAAAATAGCCAATTCTCTGTCAAGAGTCAAAAACTTTACTTTTGACCCTCTGTTTCTAAAAATAATAGCTACTGCCAGCACTCGCAGATCAGTGTTGGAAATAGAGTTCAACTGCGCCCGTCTAGCTTCCCACCTCAAATCTTTCAACATTCTTTCATTCGCCCTCTGCACCAACCATTCTCCTTGGCGGATTTTCTCTCTCAATTTTGGCCAAACCTTTAAGGCCAGAGCAACCGTCTTTTCCTGCTGCTTCAATTCACAAGTTTGCGGCTGATTTTTCAACTTCTTCAACAGTTCGAGATTCGCCCGTTCGCGAATCTCCACATAGACTGCCCGAGGTATTACTACCAGAACCCCTGGCATTCTTCCCAACTGTTCAACAAAACCAAAACTTCTCATTAGGATGTTACTGTCAACCACTATCTTCATTAGGCACCTCCTTAATAAATTTTAAAGGAACATTTACTATTACCTCCTTAATTAATTTTACTACCTAAATTATATCTCCTTTATTAATTTTGTCAATAATACGGCTGGGGCACTTCAAATTTTCTAAAACTTTCTTCAAATCAGCGGGCAACTCACTTTCTAAACGTAAAATTCCATCGTCCGGCAAAGGGAATTCTAAAAGATAAGCATGAAGAAATAATCGACTTACTATCTTCTCTTTTTTGCGGCCATAAATTTTATCACCCACTACTGGATGGCCAATGCTGGATAAATGCACCCTGATTTGATGGGTGCGACCGGTTTTAGGAGATACTTTCACTAAAGAAAATTTTTCTCCTTGATATTCAAAACTTGTTAATACTTCGTATTCAGTAATTGCCTCCTTTAATTCTTTCATTTTTTTTGCAGCGGTTGAACGCTTAATTGATGAGGCGACAATTCCGATTGGTTTATTAATTACTCCTTTTTTGTTTTTAAATTCGCCATAAACCAATGCCAAATATCCTTTTTTAATTCGATGCTCCTGAAAAATTTTTTTAAAATAATCAAAAGTTTTTTGATTTTTGGCAACAATTAATAAGCCGGAGGTTTCTCTGTCTAAACGATGGACAATGCCCGGCCGATTTTTATCTTCACCCACATCAATAATTTTAGGATAACGCTTGACTAACCAATCCACCAGTGTTTTTTGTTCATAAATCTTTTCATGAATTAATTCATGAGCTTGCTCATGAGCAACTCGATGCACCAATAATCCAGCTGGTTTATTAACCACTAAAAAATCCTTATTTTCAAATACGATTTCAATATTTTCCATAATCACATCTTATCATTGTATCACTGGCTTTTCAAATAAAAAATCGCCTCTTTTTAGAGGCGATTTCATTATTATAGGCCACTGCTGAATTTAAGAAAGAGATAGCCATTACTTAGAACCAGAGCATTATAAAAAAGATGAGAAAAAATCATGTAGAGCGATGCTTTAAAGTAGTGCCCATTATAACCGCCAGTTTTTAAAAACAAAAAACTCCACGCCAATCCAAAAACTCCATGAATCAAAACATTAAATTGAGTAGCATGTGATAATCCAAAACAATAGGAAGAAAGAAAAACTATTAAAAGCAAAATCAAATCGCCAAGATCTTCTTTTTGGATCTTGTTTTTCAACCAGACGATAAAAGCTAATGGCAACATCCGCCAAATAACCTCTTCACCAGCAGAAACAACAGCAACCAAAAAGAAGTTTCTCATACCTTTCGCCAAAAAACTTTTCCAGAATCCTACAAAATAAACTTGAGGCAAATAAATATCGTCGAGGAGTAAAGAAATCCCCAAACAGAAAAAGAGCATGTAAATGAAGCAAGACAAAGAACAAATCAGCATCAAAACGAAATTGTCTGATTCCTTCAATTCGCAGAAAGTTTTGTTCAGCATTTTCCCTCCTTTGTTTAAATTTAAAAGAACGGCTGGTGCGCGCGACAGGACTCGAACCTGTGACCCCCACTATGTCAAAGTGGTACTCTAACCAGCTGAGCTACGCGCGCAATTCCCTAAACAACCTTTTAATAGATTATAAAAATCTAAGAAAGAAGTCAAATAAATAAAAAATTCAAAATCCGAATATCGAATGTTAAAACGATTCCGAATGTTTACAATGCGAAGCGATTTCCAAGGAAAATTTCTTCGCTCCCATAATTTTGGGATTTTTAAATTAATTTCGCATGTGGACCGGAGGGGACTCGAACCCCTGACCTCTGCAATGCGAATGCAGCGCTCTACCAACTAAGCTACCGGCCCTTGTTGTTTATCTTAATAAAAATTGTCTTTTTTGCAATTTAGCAAAAAATTATCCTCTTGACAAGAAATTAAAAAGGTTTAATTTTAGAATAGTTATTTAAAAATTTAATTATAAGGAGGCGAAAATGAATTTTAAAAACCTCTTTCCTTTATTGGATTTTTTGCATGCCGAAAGGGATGACTTGCTTTATTATTTGTTATTTGGAGACGGGGTTGAGAATAAAATCCCTCCGGGTGATTTTCCTTTAATCTTTATAGGCGAAGATACAATCATTATCCCCCCCACCGTATTTCAAGGCACTCAGGAAATACACCGTCAATGTTTTATCTCGACGAGTTTCTTAAAAAAAACTTCTATTAAAGAAAGGTGCCGCATCCTCGATAGCCGAATTTTCCAAGCCGTCATCGGTCAGGAAGCTGTTGTTATTAATTCCACCATTGAAGAATCATCCTTTGGCGAAAATTGTTATGCTAATGCCAGCACCATCACCAACAGCCGCATTAAAAATGGCGTAGTCATTTCCACTGGTTGTACCGTGAGAGACGCTATCATCAGTAATGAGACCATCATTCATCCTCAAGTGGTGATTGATTATAGCCGAATAGGAGAACTCTGCTCTATCCAAAGCGGGACGAAATTAATCAGCGCTTTGGGGCAAGACCGTCATCCTATCGTTATCCAGAAAAAAGTTTTTCTCGGACCCAATGTTACAATTATTGGTCCGGCGGTCATTGGGCATAATTCCTATATTGATACTGGCGTCACTATCCAAAATGGTTTTATTCCTCCTTTTTCTTATGTCCGAAAAACTCCTGACGACTATGATGTTCAAAAACATTCAGCAATTCATCTTCTGGAGGGATTATGGTATCTTGACAAAACCGGTCCGATTGAAACTAACGAACTGGTCAATATTAAAAAGAAGTGCCTGTTTTTTGAAAAAGAAGCAAAAAGAAAAAGAATAGACATTCGCGAAAAACTGATAACCAGCAATAAAAAAACCGGTTGTCGTCCGCCAGTGGAGGTTCTTGTTCAAGAAAAGGGGCTAAAAAAATTTTCTGATTTTATTCAAAGCGAAATAGAATCCCTGGTTAACTGACCGGGGATTTTCTTTTGACTTATTTTTCAAAAAACCTTAAAATAAACAAGATATGAAACAAAATATCTGGGATGAACTTTTTTGGCGGGGATTGATTAATCAATCAACTGACGCAAAGGAATTAAAAAAACGGCTTGAGAAGCCGATTGTTGTATATGGCGGATTTGATGTGACCGCTGATAGCCTCCACATTGGTCATCTTTTACCAATGATTACTCTTAAACGCTTTGCGCAATTTAATCATCAAATCATCCCTCTTTTAGGCGATGGCACTAGTTTAATCGGTGATCCCAGCGGAAAAAAATCCGAACGCCAGCTAAACCCTGAAGAGCAAGTGGAGCAATGGGCTATTGAATTAAAAAAACAACTGGAAAAAATCTTTGATGAGGAAATTCACACTCAAAAAGCAACTATTCTGCAAAATAGCCAATGGCTCAAAGAATTAAAATTATTACCTTTTATCAGAAATATTGGAAAACATTTCAGTTTGGGATACATGCTGGCTAAAGAATCTGTTAAAAGCCGCTTGGAATCGGGTATTTCCTTTACTGAATTCAGCTATATGCTGCTTCAAGCCTATGATTATTTTTGGCTTAATGAAAAATTTAATTGCGAATTGCAAATTGGCGGTAGTGATCAGTGGGGCAACATTACTTCAGGTATTGATTTAATTACCAAAACAAAAGGCAAAACAGTTTATGGTCTGACATTGCCTCTTTTATTAAAATCAGATGGTACTAAATTTGGAAAAACCGAAGGAGGAACAGTTTGGCTTAATCCCCAAAAAACTTCTGCTTATCAATTTTATCAATATTTTATTAATGTAAGCGATGATGACGTAATTCGGTTTCTAAAATATTTTTCTTTTCTTTCCAACGAAGAAATTCAAGAATTGGAAAAACAAGTTAAAAACAATCCGGAAAAACGCCAAGCTCCAAAAACCTTAGCCCAAGAATTAACCAAATTAGTACATGGCGAAACTGCCTTAAAAAGAGCAGAAAAAATTTCCGAAGCGCTGTTTTCTAATCAACTTGCCAATCTCAGCGCTGAAGAAATCAAAGAAGGTCTCTATGATGTTCCAACTTACACTATTTCTCAACAAAAAGAGATCAGTATTGTTGACTTGCTGGTGAATGCTCAAATTTGCCCCTCAAAACGCCAAGCCCGAGAAGACATTGAAAATCATGCCATTTCTTTAAATGGACAAACGGTAGCTGATGTTAACTTAAGATTAACGCCTCAAAATTGTTTAGTTGAAAATATAATGGTTTTGAGACGAGGCAAAAAAAATTATTATCTAATTTACTGGCAATAAAATTTTAAATTGACATATTTTTTTTCTCCATTAATATCAAAAATTATGGAGAAGTTGTTTTTTAAGACAGCTGAAAATAAAAAGATAGAGTTACCGAAAGTTGTCAAAGAAATTTTTTCATTTATTCAGGAAAAACCTCAGGCTTCTTATAAATTAGTGATTGGTAGTGATTCTCTCAATGCCGCCGATCACTCTGATTTCGTTACTGCAATTATTATTTTAAGAGTTGGCAACGGCGGTCGTTATTTTTGGCGTCGCATCACAGAAAAAAATTTTAAAACGTTACGAGAACGCATTTATAAAGAAGTCTATTTATCACTGGAATTGGCCCAAGAATTGCTCAAGCTCTTAGTCAAAAATCAATTGGCCAACTTTGATTTAGAAATTCATGTTGATGTTGGTCAAAATGGCGAAACACGTAATCTTATTAATGAAGTTGCGGGATTAGTGCGCGGCTGCGGTTTCGCGGTCAAAACCAAACCGGAAAGTTTTGCCGCTTCAAACGTCGCTGACCGCTGCCTCTAATATCTATCACCATGCTAGATAAGCTCGTTTTAGATATTGAAACTAAAAATTCTTTTGCTGATGTAGGTGGAAAACAAAATCTCCACTTGCTTCAAGTTTCTCTAATTGGAGCCTATTCTTACAAGCGCGATGAATATTTTGCTTTTGAAGAAAAAGATTTTGCTTTATTTGAAAAATTATTAAAAGAAACGGGGGCAATTATCGGCTTTTCGATCTATAATTTCGATTTGCCGCTCATTAGTAGGTTGCTGAATTACGATTTTTCAAAACATGTCATTTTGGATATTTTAAAAGAAATCGAGCAAAAACGCGGCCATCGTATTGGACTAAACGAATTGGCCCAAGCCAATATTGGTAGCGGGAAAAACGGCAATGGCTTAGAAGCTATTGAATTGTATAAAAATCAAGAAATAGAAAAATTGAAAACTTACTGTCTTAATGATGTCAAAATTACAAAAGAGCTCTATGAATTAATTCTCAAACAGGGCTATTTAATTATTCCTTCCCATTTTCATGCGCCAGTCAAAGTGCCCTTCGAGTGGTCGAAAATGCAAGAACAGATGGAGGAACAGCTCCAAAAATTAGAAAAAGAAATGCAAATCCTCCACTCCCAAAATTCTTTGTTTTAGATTATCCTCCATTTCAGTCTCCCAAAATCTTTGAGATAATTTCTATTTTTGCTCCTTTATTTAGCATTATACTTTGATCTGTAATAATTTTACTATTTTTAATCACAAGGACTTCTGAAAGATCGATTTTTCTTTGTTTTAATAAGGCGCTCAATTTCAAATTTCTGTTTATTATAATTGTTGTGCCGTCACTAAAATCCTGAGGTTTCGAAGGATTTTGAAAATTATATTCTTCAAATTTTCCATTTTGAAAAAGAATTAAATCTCGATTTAATCTCCTTTCCCCAGTAAGTAATTTTAAAGCTTGAAATGCCTGAACAGAACCAATAACACCAGACACCACCTCTAGGATAGTAATTGGCTCTTTCGTTTCTTTTTACTTATAAACATCTGCGATTCTAGTGCTGGAGGCCACAAAATTGAAATTTGTTGCCCGCTGTGTAGTAGGCTACCGCACCACGTATAAGAGGAATTATCGCTATACTACAAAAAAAGAATTTTTTGTTTGAACATTATCTGTACAATCAATAATTAAATCAGCGTTATTCAACATGCTGATGTTTTTCTCGGTTAAGTGTTTTTAAATGGCATCAACAATAATATTAGAATTTAATTCCATTAATTTTTTTACATACCTTTACTTTATTTTGACCAATATCGGCTGTTTGATATAAAATTTGTTGATTTAAATCAGATATTGCAACCCTGCCAGAATCTATCATTTTTATCTTCCCAACCCCTGCCGCAACTAAACACAGTACCACAGGACACCACAAACCACCTACTCCAATTATCGCTACCTCGAAATCTTTAAGATTTAACTGCCCTTTACTACCAAAAAGAATTATTTGGCGTTCATATCTTTTCGATTCTTCTTTACTGAGTGATATATTGTTTAATTCAAGGGGACGTTCACCCACCCTCTTATGTGAATGATCGATACGAAAAACTCCTACTTTGGGAAGCTTTCTTGTTATACCTATTACTGCAACTGCATATTTGGGGCTAGAAGTAAATGTATCCAAGTTATGTGCAACACTCATACCAATTGGCAATTGACAAAATAAATAAAAAGATGTAAGCTGGCATATTAATAGGAAGTGGTTTCCTATTAGAAACAGCACCTTAACAACAGAAGGAGGTAAGTCATGAAAAGGTTTGATCAGCAATTCCTAACCCGTGATTCGGAATCGTGGGTCGGAATGGAAGTCGACGAACTTGTCGGCTTCCTGTTGCCGAAATGTCAAGAGGTCATCACGATCGATCGGTTGCGACAAAGGATGTCTGAACATCCAACGCTGAAGGTAAAATTCGGAATTGATCCAACAGCGTCGGAAATTCACATCGGCCATGTGGTGCCAATCATGCTTTTGCGTCAGTTTGCAAAAGCCGGTCATCACATCGACTTCATCATCGGAGATTTCACCGCTCGGATCGGCGATCCCACTGCAAGGGATACTGGCAGAGTTCCGTTGAGTCCGGAACAAATCGTGAAGAATATGGAAACATACACCAGCCAGATCGGGAAGTACATCGATCTGCGTATGCTCCACATTCACTACAACGCCGAATGGTTGAATCCGATGACCTTGCAAGAAATCTTCACTATCTTCCAGCAGATCAATCTGTCGGAAGCTATGCAGCGCGAGGATTTCAGAGCAAGAATGCGCAATGGACAAGCGGTGTCGCTTGCGGAAGTTTGTTATGGAGTCTTGATGGGCATAGATTCGGTTCATCTCGGAACTCATGTTGAGATCGGCGGCATTGATCAATTGCTGAATTTTCAGCAGTGCCGTAAAATTATGCGTCAATCTGGTATGGACGAAGAAGTGGTTCTGATGACGCCCATCTTGGAGGGAACGAGTGGCGACGGAAAGAAAATGAGTAAGAGTTACGGCAATTATATTGCCGTCAACGCGACTCACGAGGACAAATTCGGAAAGATTATGTCCATTCCCGATCGGCTGATCGGCCAGTACTTCCGATGCTTCGCCGATGTTCAGCAGCGAGAGTTGAAGGAACTTGACGCATTCATCAGAGAGAATCCGATGGAAGCTAAAAAGCAACTTGCCACTCTCATTGTTGCCACTGAAACGCGACGCATTGAAGATGGTCTGCGAGAACGCGAATTTTTTGAGAGGAAATTCTCTCATAAGAACATCTGCCACGAGGATTGCATTGAATTGACTGAAGACACGAACACCACAATCTTGGATGCTCTGGTGAAAAGCGGTCAGTTCAAAAGCAAAAGCGAAATCCGCCGACTGTTTGAACAACAAGGCGTGCGCTCCATGAATGAAAACGGAGAGGTTATACTCTCTCCTGAAATCGTCGTTGGCCAAGTGCGCGGCGTTGTGCGAGTTGGCAAGCGTCGTTTCTTCCGGTTCGTTACGGCTTAGGAGGTGGACGATGATTGCATATAGTATTTGCGAATCGCCGCACACACATCCTAATGTCTTGCGACTCGGCTTCAGCGTCTGGGCAAGAACCCTCCCAAAAGATTACTTGTCCATCTATCCAAAAGCGGCAGAGGAAGCACGAAAAAGGGCAGGGTCGGAAAATGTCTTTCTCTGCGCATTAGTTGATGATGTTTGGCCCATGGTCGCATTGTCGCGAACATACAGAGAACAGCAAAACATTTCCGATCGATTCATCGCTCTGTTGCCGGATCTTGGCTTCCATGAAGTCCGACTTGTGTCGGATTTTGTGAAAGACGTTACTTTGGGGGCGTATCTATCCCATGCAACTAAAGTTACCGTATCTGAATTTTGGAAACTCTTGCCACAAAGCAAGAAAACCATTTCAGACAACTTAACTCTTAACGAGATCCTCGAATTCCTTTGGCACATCCATGTGCTCGAAATCGCTCTTAGCGAGTTCCGATTGACAGGACTGCTTGTAGGCATCAGATCAGAGTTCTTCTATTTGACTGCCCGCAAACTGTTGCCTCCCCACGATGTATATTTCGTTAACACAACATAACACAGCCCCTCTAGATGAAAATCTTTAGGGGCTTTTCTTTTTCAAATACAGCTTAAATCTTTTTGAAAGTAATTATATCGCCAATCTGTACATTTAACTCTTTTGCCCCATTTTCTCGCACTTTGCCAAATTCCGGTAAACCGAAAGAGCTTCCGGGATAAATCACCCACTCTCCGGTTTCTTGACTCATCATTCTCTTGGCATAAATCGCCTTTAATGTTTTTCCGTTAACATTAACTTTTAATTTATCGCCTTCATTTAATCCAGTTAATTCACCAATAAATTTCATCAATCCAAAATTATCAATATGGATAATTGTGCCTTCAGAAGGATTAATTTTAGCAACTTTTTCGACGTCAAATGGATGTCCCATCTCTTTTAACTGCCTACCCATTGCTATCTGCGCTACTGCTGGAGCGTGAACATATTTTCCACCAAATGGGAAAAATCCAGGATCGTTTAATTCATATAATTCCTCTATACCAAAATCTCTAAAAAGCCAAGTAAAAACGCCAGTATTTGCTCCTATAAAATAAATGCCTTTTTTCTTGGTTTTTCCGATTAATCGAGCTGGCCTTTCTTTAGATGGATTTAGGATTACTGAAAAAACAGTACCTTCAGGATAAGCGTCGGCCAATAAACGAAGTACGAAATTCCCGTTGATAATTGAAAACGGAACAACCGGAGCAACCGGTTCAATGATTATTTCATCATTTTTAATATTATCTAAAATCACTCCCCTTAGCTCGTTATATGCCACATCGGTACAATCAGTTATAAAAACTATCCGCTTTTTCATAATAATGAAATTAGTTTATTGATCTGATTTATATCAAAAAGTTTTTCTAAATTATGCCCAGCCTCGTCTTTAAGAAAAATTTTTGTCTCAGGACGCTTTTCTTTTTGAAAAAATAATGAGCTTGCATAATTGATTTTTTCATCTGATTTTCCATGAAATATAATAATGTCGGGATAATCTTTATTTATCTTAACAATAGATTTTGATGCTTTTCCGGAAAAATATTTATCCCAACTTTTCTTTTCTATTCCCCTAAACGCAAATTTATAACCTCGTCTAAGAAATTCTAAATAGAACGAGTTAAAACCATAAAAATTATCTATAGCCTTTTTATCTTTCATTGATTCTAAAACTTCTTTTTTGTGCAAAAAAAGTAATGGGGCAAACAAAATGACACTTTTTACATCATTTTTTGTTATTTTAGCGGATACAACAGGATTACCGGAGAAACTGTAGCCCATTACATATAAATTATTGTAATCCCATTTTATTTGCTTGTTATCGAAAGTTTTTATTCCTTGTTTATTTTTTATAAACTCAACAGCTAATTCCACTGTTTTTCGACAATTTTTATAAGTGAAACTACCACCACTTAACCAGCTTCCCATATAATAAACGCTAAAAAAAGCCGTGTTTTTATCAACTTTATTAACAAAAAAATCCTCATCGATCATTTGAGGTAATCCGGGGAAATAGACAAAAATATTTTTGTTATTTATCACTTCGCCCTCGACGCTATCCTTAGAATAATAAAAATGAAGGGCTATATTTTTATAAATAAAAAGTTGTAGTTCCATATTTTTAATTAGTTAATATTTTCCCTTTTATTGCGTCGACAATAATTTTTTTATTTTCATATATTTCTATCTTTTTATTATTTATCGTCGGTTCGGTGAGACAGGGAATATTAAATTCTCTTGCGATTACGGCAAAATGGGAAAGAATCCCACCATGAATTATCAAAGCGTTAATAAATGGAATTTTTAAAACCAAAGAGATGTCGGTTTTGCAATTTACAAATACAACATCACCCTTTTTTATTTTATCATAATCTTTGGTCTTGTTTACAATCTTTAAAACACCATTTGACACGCCTCTGCAAGCGTTAATACCAACTCCTATAACTTTACTTTTACTAATGTCATTATTTGTAATTTTCGGCTGTTTGTCTAATGTGGTAATATTTCTACTTTGGAAAATATAAATTTCTTTACCATCCCAACCCCACTCGATATCTTGTGGGTTGCCAAATATTTTTTCCAGTTCTAACGCTGTTTTTGATAACTTCTTTAAAAATTCATTTTGCAAATTACCAACTTCGGCTTTTTTAATTACTTTTGATATCGGTTTTTGATGACCGCTAACTACCGAGTCGCCCAAACCCTCAGTATATTCTAGAATCATCTTTTTATAGTCTTGATTTACGGGGTCGGCAGTAAATATTACGCCAGCGGTTTTTATTGGAGCTAATTCTTGAATAGCGATAGCCATGCTTTCATATTCCAATCTGATACCATTTATTTTTGCGTAAATCTTAGCATTTTCACTAAACAGCGATTGATAACATAATTTAATAGCATTGATAATATTTTTTTCACCTTTTATGTTTAGAAAACTCGAATATTGTCCGGCAAAACTTAACAAAGGTGAATCTTCACAGGTCGCCGAACTCCTGATAACCAAAGGTTTATCACCAAATTCTTGATTAATTTTTTCAAAAATCATTTTTTGACACTCACTTGAAATTTGAAATTCTGACCAATTATAATTAAAAGGATCTAAAATTTTATTATCCTCAATTAGTTTGCTGAAAATATCTGTATTAATAACTAAAGTTTTAGGAATTATAAACCCTGTTTTTTCTTTAATGATTTTTAATTTTTTAGCCTTGGTCCCAATTTGCAAATTTTGAGAATTTTCTAAAAGAGTAATTCTATCTGAAATTGAAAAATCGTTTTTAATCAATTTTAAAACCTCTTCTCTATCAAAAAATTTTTTACCCCTTGGATTAGGACGATAAGATTTCAAAAGCCCTCGTTTTCCCCAACGATGGATAGTAATAGCCTTAACATTAAACATCTTTGCTATTTCATTTGTGGATAAATACGGTTTGTTAGCATTCATAACATTTGTTATCATTTAATAACTTTGATGTACTTATAGTATCATGGTCATAAATTTTATGCAATATATTAACGGGAGTCCCTTATCGTTGCCCGCGTATGGGTGGGAGGGGCAGGGGTAACACACCTTAGCGGCGCATTTCGCAAAGCGAAATATGAAAAATTGCGGCGGCGAATTTTTAGAAATCGTCTAATGTGGACCTGAGGGGACTCGAACCCCTGACCTCCTCGATGCCATCGAGGCGCTCTACCAGCTAAGCTACAGGCCCTGTGTCAAAAAGCATTTATTGAATTTATTTTAACTTTTTCTCCGAAAAAATCAAATTGCTCAGGTCTTAAATAAAAAGTCCTCAACTTGCAGTTGAGGACTTAATCTTTAATTCGATCAATTTAATTATTTTTTCCATCTTCTTCTCATCTGGATCTCTTAAATAGTCAATCGGCTTCTGAAAATCCAAATCCGCCTTCGTTGTCAAAAACCATTTTTTAATATCAAATAACGTCTGATTCGGTAAACACTCTTGCCATTCGAAAATTTTTTTCTGAATGGGTTGAAATAATTCTGGATTCGTGCTCGAAAGAGTAATAATCCATCCTACACCTTGTATATAAAAACAACGATTTTCATGAACTTTATATTGTTTGCCTGATCCAGCTACTAAAGAATGTTTCTTGATTCGGGTAGAAGGAAGAATACTAATACCCTCACTTACGAATACTTCATCTTCTAAAAGACAGGGCGCGATTAAATGAACCCCCACCCCAAGAAAACATTTCTTTCCGACAGCAGAAGCATGTTTTTCTACTCCATCAAAATTACAAGTAATAACGCCTGCAGCGACGTTGGTTTGGGCACCGATTTTCAGATCACTTAAATAAACAACGTGGGGGATCTTTACTTCATTTTCGGCAATCACTCGATTAAGAGAAGCGCCTGGTCCCACATATGTTTTATCACCGAGTTTACTGTCTTTTATAAGAGCATTCTCCACTTTAACATCATTGCCTAATTGACTATCAAAAATTTGAGCATAATAAATTCTGCATTCCGCCAAGGTGCTTACGCCTTGAAGAAAAGATCCCCATACTGAATTATAAATACCAATCCTAATTTCTCCATCTAAATGAGTTGGCGGGAAAATTTCACTGTGGGAACCAATTATAACATCCGTTTCTGGTAATGATTCTGCTACATTTCCGGTTCTAAAAACTTCTCTGTCAATAAAACAAGAGTAATCCATGATTCACCTCCTTTAAATATTAAAATCAAATTACTGCCCTTAGTTTAGAATAAGGAAACAAAAATGTCAAAGAGAGGACAGCAAATTTTCTTCGAAAATTTGCTGTCCTCTCATAAATTTAAAATTACTCAGTAGGTTTAGGCAAGGAGGGCGGTGCTGTAGTCGAGGATTCAAAATAAATATTTCTGGTAATTGTCTTTTTCTTGCCTAAACGATTACTTGCCTCAATAATGATTTTATTTAAACCAGGCTTTAATTGAATTGGCTCTGAAAACTTCCCATCATCGCTCAAATAAATTTCTTTGCCATTAATTAAAATGTAACTATGGGGTTGCCCTTCTCCTTCAAGAACAAAAGGATTCTCTAATGTTTCGATGTTTTCAAAAACAGGGCTATTAACTTGCAATCGTGGTTCTCCAAAGAGATTTTTCCCCTGAAATAAAATAAAACCAATAGCAGTAATAATAATAGCCCAGATAGGTACATAACGCAGAGCCCTGAGAATCTCGAAAATAGTTTTTCCTTTTGATTCAAATCGGTTGGTAGGCAACATATCCACCTGCGGTGGCATAATGTTGTTATGTTCCTTTAAATACAATTGCCATAGATCTTCTTCATCAACCTCAATAATCGAAGCAATCTTTTTTAAATAGCCCCTTACAAAAACATTAGCTGGAAGATGGGCAAAATTTTCTTCTAATAAAGCTCTGAGGTAATGTTCGGGAATGCCTGCTAAGCGAGCTAAATCCTCAACGCTAAAGTTTTTCTCTTCTATTTTTTGAGATAAAAATTCTCCAAACATAAAACTAAAACTATTAATCAATCGATTTAATCTTCAACTTCCTCTCCAGTTTCATCACTAACATCCACTTCATCTGTTCCTAATTCTTCTGAAACAGGCTCAGGGGCATTGGGAAGCTTTACCAAAACGTCTCTAGGCTTAGCTCCTTCTCCTGGCCCAATCACTCCGCGCTCTTCTAAAAGATCAAGTAATCGCGCGGCTCGAGCATATCCCACCCGCAAACGACGTTGCAGAAAAGAAGCAGAAGCTTTACCACTATTGACGACTAATTTATACGCCTCCGGATAAAGTTCATCCATTTCCAAATCTTCTCCTCCGGTATTATTCAACGAAATTTCCTGCATCTGCTTCTCTAATTCTTTTTCAAAATCCATCGCTTCTTCTTCTGTTTCATAATCTTCATTATTATCAACAATGTATTTTACAATTTTTTGTACTTCACTTTCAGAAATATAAATACCTTGAATACGTCTTGGTTTAAAAGTATCACCGGCTAAATAAAGCATATCGCCCCGGCCTAGTAATCTTTCGGCTCCAGCCATATCTAAAATAGTCCGAGAATCAACCTGACTCGCAACCTGTAAAGCAATACGAGAAGTGATATTAGCTTTAATTAATCCAGTCACTACTTCGACTGACGGTCGCTGGGTCGAAACAATAAGATGAATGCCCGTAGCTCGCGCCATCTGAGCTAAACGTACAATCGCCGCTTCAATTTCTCGACCATAAGCCACCATCAAATCAGCTAATTCATCAATGATAATGACGAGGTAAGGCATTAAAGGCTTTTTTTCTTTCATCATTTTTTGATTATAGCCATTGATATCGCGTACGTCGCTTGCCAGTAAGCGATTATATCGCTCATCCATTTCATTAACGGCCCATCTCAAAGCCAAAATGGTTTTTTTCGGATTAGTAATGACATCGGAAATTAAATGCGGCAAATGATTATAAATGGACAATTCAACTCGCTTAGGATCCACAAGAATAAATCGTAAAGTTTCAGGTGTATTTTTGTATAACAGGCTGCAAACAAGAGAGTGGATTGTAATTGATTTACCAGAACCAGTGCTGCCAGCAACTAATAAATGAGGCATTTTCGCGAGATCAACAAATACCGGTTCACCGGCCACATCCCGACCCAAAGGGAAAACTAAAAGATCGCTATCTAAGAAATGATCCGATTCAATCAGATTGCGCAACCGCACTGTTAATTTTTGCTTATTAGGCACCTCGATGCCGACAAGCGATTGACCAGGAATCGGCGCTTCAATACGAATGGGATGAGCGGCTAACGCTAAAGAAAGATCGTTTTGAAGAGCAACAATTCTTGATAATTTAACGCCTTCTGCTGGCTTTAGGGTATATCGAGTTACAGTTGGACCAACGTAAACTTCACCCATTTCAACTGGAATGCCAAAATTAGCCAAAGTCCTTTTTATGATATTAACATTGGCCTTAATGTCACCGCTGGTCGGTTTACCACTTTCCTTTTCCAATAAATCAATAGGCGGAAAGTTCCATTTGCTAATAAAAGTCTCTTTTTTAAAATTATTGTTTTTTCCAGCCTTCTTTTTTTCTGCTTTATCTAATTCTTCTTTAATTACATTGGTTAACTTACTTTTTGATTCGTTTTTCCTATCTTCTGTTTCGTTAGTTTTAATCGTCACCTCTTTAACGGGTTCAACCATAATACTACTCTGAGCAATTTTTTCAGCAGCTGGTTTTTTGTTTTTGTTTAATTTAAAAGACCAATTAAATGCCACTACTAATCCCACAACAAAAACAATAAGGCAAAAAACGATTCCTCCCCAAAATCCAAAAACCTGCTCCACTGCACCAATACCCTCGCCAAACAATCCTGCGGAAAGTGGCTTTATCAAATCGGAAATACCCAACATACCAACGGTTATTAAAAACAGGCCAATAATAGTTGAGAGATAAAGGTGTCGCCGCCAAGAACCCATAAAAATAATGCCGGCACCCACCAAAATAACCGGTAAGAAAAAATAAACCCAACCAAACAAATAATAGAAGGTGTCATAAAGAAAATAACCAAATGGGCCAGCAAGACGGAAAAAACTTAAAATAAACAAGATGGCCGCCCCAAGACAAATAATGCCAATAATAGTTTTCTTGGTTTCTGTCTTTAATTGAGCTGTAAATTCAACATTCTCTTCTTTTTTATTATTTTTTTCTTTGTAGTTATTTTTGTTAGCCATATTTATTCTTCTAAAAGTTCAAGTTGAATAAAAAATTGCTTGTAAAGTTTAAAGAAGTATTTTATTTCGTGCGGCTCTAAATTAAAATTGGGATCATTTTTTACTTTATCATAAGCATAAACGCCCACTAATAATTTGGCCTTATCTGATTCGTTAAGCTCGGCAATTTTTAAATTTTTCACTTTATCAATAAGATCGTCACCTGGCGAGTTGATTCTATTTAAGACTTCAGAGAGTAACTCATTCATTAAAAGAAAGGATTGTTTTAAGGACTCCTTGTCACCGGCTGCTATCAACCGCTCGATATTACGCCACGCTGCCATCAAATGCTTTTTCTCATATTTTCGACCCAGCCAAAAATTCTTATATTTTTCAATTTGATCTTGAATTTTATTGGTTTTAATTAATAAAATTACCCAGATAACAATTAAAATCAAGGTTAAAAATAAAACAATATATTTTATTTTATTGACAATTGGCAAACTAAAAAAATGGTCAAGCTGATCCAGAAAATAATTTAAAGTATTATAAAAATTTTCCATAATTTGAAATTTGTTCAAATAAATAAGCGGCGTTTAACATTTTAGCTTCTTGAAAATGATAAGCAATAAATTGCAAACCATAAGGCAATGGCTCTTCACCATAAATTGGCACAGAAACTGCTGGTACGCCTGCAATATTCGCTGGCACGGTAAAAATATCAGACAAATACATAGCCAAAGGATCTTCTGTTTTTTCTCCGAATTTAAAAGCTGGCGTCGGAGTTGTTGGCCAAACTAATAAATCCACTTTTTGAAAAGCTTCTTCAAATTCTTTTTTGATTAAAGCCTGCACCAGTCGCGCCTTCAGATAATAAGCATCATAATATCCGCTCGAAAGAACAAAAGTGCCTAAAATAATTCTTCTTTTTGTTTCTGGACCAAAATATTCACCGCGCGTTTCAAAATAAACATCTTTTAAGGAGCCGGCTTTTTCTGAAGGCGAATATCTGAGACCATCAAAACGAGCCAAATTGCTACTCACTTCCGCAGGCATCAAAACATAATAACAAGGTAAACTCAAAGATATATGAGGAATAGAAATTTCTTCGATGGTCGCACCTAATTGCTGCAAACAAGTCAGACTTTTTTGATAACTAAGAGCTAAATCCTTTTCAAAAGAACTGGTTTCAATTTCTTTTACTAAACCGATTTTTATTCCTCTGAGATCCTTTCTTTCATAAATGGACCGGGCTTGAAATTGAAAATTTTCACTGGTTTCATCGCGGGAATCTTTTCCGGCAATTATTTCTAAAATATAAGCGGCATCTTCAACATTTTTAGCAATAGGCCCAATTTGGTCAAGTGAGGAGGACATTGCAATTAATCCAAAACGCGAAACTGCACCATAGGTTGGTTTAAGGCCAACAAGACCGCAGAAACTCGCTGGTTGGCGTACTGAACCACCGGTATCAGAACCAAGCGCTGCCACAGCTTGATGAGAAGCAACAGCCGCAGCAGAACCGCCACTTGTACCACCGGGCACCCGGCTTAAATCTAAAGGATTTTTGGGCTTTTCAAAAGCAGAATTTTCACTGGAAGATCCCATGGCAAACTCATCCAGATTGGTTTTGCCCAAAAAAATTGCGCCGGCTTTTTTTAAGCTTTGGATAATCATCGCGTCATAAGCCGCGCGATAATGAGCAAGCATTTTTGAACCAGCAGTGGTAAGATAATTTCTGATTAAAATATTATCCTTAATCGCCAACGGCACACCAGCTAAAAAAGAAATATTTTCACTGGCCGCGATTTTTTTATCAATTTCATTCGCCTGCCGCAAAGCTTCGTCTTTTAAGAGCAAACGATAAGCATTAATCTCTTTGTCTTTAGTTTCAATATAATCAAAAAACTCTTTTGTTAAATCAAAAGCACTGATTTCTTTTTGAAGCAGCAATGAATGAATTTTTTTAATTGTCAGTTCGTGTAAAGTAATCATAAATTAAAAAATGGGCGGGATTTTCAACCAGTCTTCTTTGCGATCATAAAAGCCATCGATTAAATCGTCGCGCTCAAAGGATAATTTTTCTTTTTCTGTTTTTTCCGCCGCTTCCAGAGCCGTTTTTATTTTAAGTAATTCTTCATCTAAATTAATGCTTGCGGTATCAACGGCCTGAAGCTGATTGACATAATCGAGAATGGCATTTAAATCCTTTTCGAATCTTTGCTTTTCTGCGGGCGTTAATTTAATCCGGCTTAATTCGGATAAATGTTCAATCGTTTTTTCATTAATTAAATTGCCCCTTTCCATTGTTTTTATTTTAGCACAAAATGCCAAAAAGGCAAAGTAAGGATAAATAAAAGAGGAAAATAAGAAAGACTAAAATAAAGTGCAAAATAGCTCCAACAGCTAACACAAGATGACGAATACGAATCAAGATAAAAGAATCTTTAAAAATTCTTCTTCTCCAATAATTTTTACTCCCAATTCCTGCGCTTTTTGATATTTGGAACCCGGTTCCGCTCCAGCGACAACATAGCTGACATTTTTTGAAACCGTTGAGGAAACTTTTCCACCCAACTGACGAATGCGTTCTTTAGCCTCTTCTCGGCTCATGCTCGTTAGTGTCCCAGTGAGAACAAAAACTTTGCCTTTGAGTTTTTTACCCTCTTTTGGTCGCGGAATGATTTCAATCCCGACTTCTTCTAATTTTTTTATTAATTCAGTGTTTTTTTTATCTTCAAAAAACTCTTTAATGCTGGCAGCTACTTTTGGTCCAATGTCTTCAATCCCCTGCAAACTTTCCAAAGAAATTTTTTTCATAGCCACCAAAACATCGGTGGGTTTTTTAATTTGCTGAATTGCTTCTAGCTGATCGGCTAAAACATCAGCGGTTTCTTCGCCGACATGTCTAATCCCTAAAGCATAAAGAAAACGCACCAAATCAATTTTTTTATGACTTGTAATAGAGTTAATAATATTTTCAGCTGATTTTTCGCCAAAGCGTTCCAAAGTTGCTAAATCACCCTTCTCTAGTTGAAAAAGGTCGGCAGCATCTCTAATTAAATTTTCGTCCAGCAAACGATCAATAATTTTTGGCCCGACACCCTCAATGTCAAAAGCTGCCTTAGAAACGAAATGGTACAAGCGCCGTCGATTCATTGCAAAACAATTTTTATTGCTGCAGCGATAAATTATCCCTTCCTTATCCCTAACCACTTTAGAACCGCACATCGGACATTTTTCAGGAATTTGAAATTCTTTTTCTTTACCAGTACGCAAATCGGGCAAAACCTGAAGAATTTGAGGAATGACATCTCCGGCCCGACCCACAATCACCGTATCGCCAATTTTTAATCCCAACCGTTTGATTTCTTCAAAATTATGCAAAGTCGAGCGCGAAATCGTTACGCCACCCACGTTCACTGGTTTCAAAATAGCAACAGGAGTCAAAACGCCGGTGCGACCTACTTGAACGATAATATCAAGTACTTGGGTCGTCGCTTGCTTCAAGGCAAATTTATAAGCGATGGCGGCACGCGGCGCTTTTCCCACATACCCAGCGCGCCGAAAATCTTCCTCATTATTTAAGATTACGACTACGCCATCAATTTCAAAAGGCAAATGGTCTCGACTCTTCCACCACTTATCATGATAAGCAAAAACTTCTTCTAAGTTTTTAGCGGGTTCACTATGACGGTCAATTTTAAAGCCAAAGGCCTTCAGAATCAGATGCTCCTCTTCGTGGGTGTTTTGACCCAAATCAGTTACCAAACTATAAGCGTGGGAATCCAGTTTGCGGCTTGCAGTTACTTTCGGATCCAATTGCCGCACCGAACCCGCTGCAGCATTACGAGGATTGGCAAATGGTTTCTGATGTTTTTTAATTTGTTCCTTGTTCAACGCCTCGAAGTCTCTACGGCTCATAAAAACTTCGCCGCGGGCAACAATTTCCTTCGGAAAGTTTTTCTCCAGCCGGGCAACAATATGATTCAGGCCTTCTTTTTTCAAATTGGCTAGGACTTCTTCTTTTTCTAATAAACGTAGGGGTATGGATTCAATAGTTTTTAAATTTTGTGTTACATCCTCACCGACATATCCATCACCCCGTGTCGCTCCACAAACAAAAATTCCATCTTGATAATGAAGCTCAATAGCCAAACCATCAAATTTTAGCTCGCAATAGTAAAATTTATCTGAACGATGAACTTTGCCTCCTAAAAAATCCATAAATCGTTTTTCCCAAGCGCGCATATCATCTTCAGAAAAACAATCATTAAAAGAAAGCATCGGCGTCGGATGCTTTACTTTTTTAAATTCTTTTAGTGGTTTGCCGCCTACTCGTTGGGTGGGCGAATCGAGACTAATTAAATCAGGAAATCGCTGCTCAAGATCGAAAAGTTCTTTTTTAAGTGAATCAAGCGCCTCGGGTGAAATCTCTTCTTTGTCTAAAACATGATAAAGATAACGGTGATAATTTATTTCTTTTTTTAATTTCTCAATTCTTTTTTTAGCCTCCTCTTTCGTAATCTTTTGATCCATAAAATTATAGAACGAATTAATATATAACTTCGAGGGCTCGATAAGTATTAATGCTTTTTCCTACAGAACGAATAGTGATATATCCTTCATTATTAGAAATAAGAGTAACTGTAAAACTAGTGCCGTTCGTCATAATAGGCCTTGCGCTTTCTTCTCCTTCGCCAGTGGAGTGGTTAACTTGATAAAGTTGCCATTCTAAACCACTCTCGGCGGCATAAAGTGCCTTAACCGATTCCCCGGTAAAAATCATGGATTTTAATTCATATAGCACCAAACTCCCCAAAGCCATACTAATCAGAAAAGAAGACATTAAAATAAGCATCGTAATAAGCATGGCTTGTCCTTGTTGATTTTTCAATTGTTTTTCTTTATTAATTTTCATTTTAACTTTCTGGCTGACGACTACTTAATGTTGTCTCGAGATTTGTTTCGAGTTGTTTGCCGCCTGCATAACTGGCAATTCGCAAAAGAACTGTAATTCGTGCCTGTTCGCCATCTCCCCGCGCCGTCCCTTGAGGAATAAAGGTCAGATCCATTACTCGAACGTCAGGCGAAGTTAAAGCCACGAAAGGCCCCCCGCCAATTGATCGTTCAATTTGATAATTATTTAAACGATAAACAATCGCCTTTTCGACTCCGTCTTTAGTGAGCAAAAAATTTAACGTATCAGCAGTGGGCGAAAAGAATTCTTTTCCCATTCTGATTTCACGCCCCATTACCTCTAAAGCATAGGAGATGTTTTCTGTGGCATTAACAGAAGCCAAAAGAAAACGTTGTGTTCTCAAGCTAAGTAAAAAAGTGGAAGTTGTAATGGTCAAAACAATCAAAAACAGAGTTGAAGCAACTAATGTTTCTACCACCGTAAAACCATTCTGAATTTTATCTTTTTTTCGTTTCATATTTAGAGCCATTTAAACAAGTGATCTTCGACGTTAATTTCGAAATCTCCACCGCGATTACTCCAATGAACAATAGAATTCACTTGGATTTCATCAGGAGAAATAACTTGGATTTCGATTCGACGATTGTAGCGCGTTGCCCGAGTATTCTCGTTAGCATCATAAGTATAAACACCTGATACTGAATCCAGTAATAAATTTTCTCCCGTATAAAGGCTAAGCGAGGGGGAATTATATTGCACTTGATAAGTGCCTGAGTTTAAGCCATTGTTCCATTCTTGATCGTTAATAATGTTCTTATCTCGAAGATTTCTCACAATCTCAATTCCTTCTTGAGCTAAATAAGATGCCGTCAAACGACTATAAGCTAAATCATGAAAAGCTATGGAACGGTTAATTAAAGTTAAAGCTCCCGTAAAACCTACTAAAATAACACCGATGCTCACCATCACTTCAACCAAACTAAATCCTTTATTATTTTTTTCTCTTTGATTTTTCATTGCTAAATTTATGCTCGCCCTTTCGTAAATGTTAAATTTATTATTATTCGTAATTCGTAGATTTAATAAGTTTTTATTCTTGACTGCCGGCAGATATAACTTCTGCCTTTCGAACTTTCGTTATCGTTTATTGCCATTTTGATTTTCGATTTTTAATTTCATCCCCTCTTCGTCGTTTTGAGATTTGACCTTTGAATTTTGAATTTTTTACATCCCCCACACCTGACCAATGGGATTAATAAAGATTTGAAACGCTGGATTGGTTTGATTAACTAAATAAAAATCAATCTCTGCTTGTTCAATATCTGGTTGATTAATCTCTGATGGTTCAAAAAAAATTGTCGGATCAGGCGGCATGAAAAAGACCTGACTAACATTGGACGCCGCCAAAATAAATTGATTGGGCACGGGGATTACCTCGACATCGTACTCGCTTCCTCGACGAATATGATCGGCGGTTTCACAATTACTCACTACTTCAGTAAAAATAATATAGCGATTGTTAGGTGGGTCGAAATAAACACCATAACCACAGGTATACCGACCATTCCAGCCCTGCGCTGTAATAGCCAGATTTTTAGCTCGATTAATATCTGCAATAACTTGAGTGCGCGCTCGTAAAATCAAACTAACCTGATCACCTGCCCGAGAATATAAAATTAAAATGCCGCTTAATAAAATCACGACTCCTGTGACTACTAACATTTCTATTAATGTAAAACCTTTGTTACCTTCCTTCATTTTCTTTATTTTACTCCTTTTTTTAGAGAATAAAAAGAGATTTCTTATCCACAAGCTACTTGGTTGACTTTTATTTTTGGAGTATAATAAAAGAGAGGCAAGGTCGATTTTAACTTTTTTTAATTTATTATGGACGAACAAAATCAAAATCCAACACCACAACCAACGGCCGAAAAACCAAAAAAAAGTAGCGCCTGGGTTTGGGTCGTGATTGTGATTATCATTATTTTGGCCATTATTCTTTTGGCTTTGTAAATTATGAACGAGACAACTGTTCAACAACCAAAAAAAGGGGGGAAAGGATTGAGCTGGGTGATCACAATTGTCTTAATTATTATTGCCGCCTTGGTGGGATATACCGTTGGTCGCAATACTGCTCAACCAACAGTTTCAATAGAAAAACCAACCGCTTTAGAACAAGATTTTGGTGATGTGCCGCCAACAATCTTTCCTCAAGATTTTCCATTTGAAATTGGCACTTCTTTAGTGCAATCAACACAACGAACAGATAAAGAAACGGGGATTTCTCAAGCAAATGTTGCTTTCTATTCTCAGAAATCAATTCAAGAAAATGCCGATAAATTTATTGCCTACCTCAACCAAAATGGATGGACGATAGTTAATAATGCGAATAACAATGGTATTTATAATATTTATGCCACCAAAAGTCGAGATTCAATGAGCATTCAGATGTTTTATGAAGAAGGTGGCGGCGGATTGAAAGTTCAGGTTGTTTATACAGTAATAAAATAAATTCGGTTTAGTGCAACAAAAAGAAGAGGCGTACGCCTCTTCTTTTTGTTGCACTGTTTTATTGCCTTCATTGACAACTGCTAATTTATTTTTAAAATAAGTATTTAATAGTATGAATTTCAAAAGTATTAAAATTTCTAAACAAATTGAACTCGCTCTGCGCTGGCTCATTTATTTAGCACGCAATGAAAAATCGTCTTTTGTTAGCTTGCGCTCTTTTTGCGACCAAACAAAAACCTCTTTTTACCATCTTCAAAAAATTAATCGTCTCTTAGTCAAAAACGGAATTGTCGAATCGCGAAAAGGGAAAAACGGCGGCTACCGCTTAAAAATTAAACCCCAGCATATTTCTCTTTTAAATGTTATCGAAACTCTTGAAGGACCAGTAACCCTTATTAATTGCTCTCCTCAGTGCCAACCGCATTGCTCTCTTAAAAATTGCTGGAATACTCTTTCTAAAAATTTTAATTCTCAATTAAGTCGCATAAAAATTTCTCAACTTACATGAAGCGCTATTACTTTGATTATGCTGCTACTACGCCAATGAGAAAAGAAGTTCTTAAAGCCATGCAGCTATTTTGGCAAAAACAATTTGGCAATCCTTCCTCGCTTTATTTGGAAGGTCGTATAGCCAAGCAGGCTATCGAATCGGCTCGCGCCAAAGTAGCTAATATTTTGCGCACTCAACCCAAAGAAATTATTTTTACTAATGGCGGCACTGAATCGGTTAATCTTGCCTTGCAGGGCACGGCCCATTTCTATCGAAAAAACTTTGCCCGACCCAAAATTATTATTTCCACTATCGAACATCCAGCCGGACTAGAAACAGCTAAGGCTTTAAAAAAAGAAGGTTTTGAAACTGCTTATTTGAAAGTTCAAAAAAATGGACTCGTTGATTTAGAACAATTAAAACAATTAATTGATGAACAAACAATCCTTGTTTCAATTATGTATGCCAACAATGAAATTGGCGTTATTGAACCGATTCCCAAGATTGCACAAATTATTAAAGATTTTCGTCAGAAACATCAGACTGCCTTTCCCTTTTTTCATACAGATGCTTGCCAAGCAGCCGGCTATTTAGATATTCAAGCTAATAAATTAGGTGTTGATTTAATGAGTTTAAATGGGGGGAAAATTTATGGCCCTAAAGCAACTGGTATTCTCTATAAAAGAGAGGGAGTAGAAATCAAACCGATCATCCATGGCGGCGGTCAAGAAAAAAATTATCGATCAGGTACAGAAAATGTTCCCGGCATTATTGGTTTTGCTACAGCCTTAGAGCTGGCTCAGAAAGAAAAAGAAAAAGAATCGCAAAGATTAAAATCTTTGCGGGATTATCTTATTAAAAATGTTCTAGAAACTATTCCCAAAGTTTTTGTTAATGGAGATTTAAAAAATCGCCTGCCGAATAATGCCCATTTTACGATTTTAGATGTGGAAGGCGAGGCATTGGTTTTAAAACTTGATGAATATGGCATTGCCGCCTCAACTGGCTCGGCTTGCCATTCAAAAAGCCTCCAACCTTCCCACGTGCTCCAAGCCATTGGTTTGCCTAATGAATTTATCCATGGCAGTTTAAGAATCACTCTTGGTAAAGACACCACCAAAAAAGATATTAATTACCTGACTCAAGCATTAAAAAAGGTCGTTCAAGAATTAAGAGAGTTATCGCCGATCTCTTTAAAATTAAAATCATGAAAAAGACTTCAACTCAAAAAACAAACAAGAAAAAGAAAGAGGCTGATGTTTTAACTAAAGGAAATCCGTGGGTTTATAGCGAAACTGTTAAAGATCATTTTTTGCATCCGCGCAATTTTATGAAAGCTGGCGAAGAAGAAAAATTTCAGTACAATGGCGTGGGAATGATTGGCAGCCCAGTTTGCGGCGACGTTATGAAATTCTGGATTTTGGTTGATCCCAAAACAGAAAAAATCAAAGATGCCCGCTGGCGCACTTTTGGCTGCGCTTCCGCCATTGCTTCCACTTCGGTTTTATCAGAGATGATTTTGCGGAATGGAGGAATGACTCTGGAAAAAGCTCGCAAAATTACGCCCAATGATATTATTAAGGAATTAGGCGGGTTGCCTGATATTAAATATCACTGTTCTGTTTTAGGCGACAAGGCCCTCCGCGACGCTATTAATGATTATTATCGCCGCACCGGACAATATGATAAAATTGAACCCGAAGGCAGTCGCGTTATTGATAAAGTTTTGAAAATTACAGAAAAAGACATTGAAAAAGCAGTACTGGATGGTGCTAGAACCTTAGAAGAAGTTCAAGAAAAAACCAAAGTTGGCTTAGGTGATCCAACCTGTATTCCGTTAGTTGAAGAACTCATTCGTTTTTATCGAGAAAAATACAATTTATAAGTCGTTCTGTCTATTAATTAATATGAAAAAAATTAAGGTGAATAAAGATAAGTGTCTGGGCTGCGGCAGCTGTACGTTTTTGTATCCCGAGATGTTTTATCTTGATGAAGACGGCAAAGCAGAAGTCAAGGAAGTGAAAAAAATTGATGAAGAAAAATTGCAATCAGCCATTGATGCCTGCGCCGCTGAAGCCATTGAAGTAGAGGAAAAATAAAAAAATTTAAAAGTTCGAGAAATCAAAAAATAAAAAAGCCCGTTGACCTTTGGTCACGGGCTTTTGATTGTTTTTTAAAATCTAAAATCTTAAAACGAGACTGCCTTGGACGCGCCAAGGGGAGGTGAAAATTTCTTCATTGAAGTCTTTAAACAAGTATCTGATTTCTGCTTGGAAGAAGCAGACTTCTACGCTGGCGCCTACGTAGGGGTGGGCGACCGAATTCTTAATCTTTTCTAGAGTCTCAGTCGTTTGAGAGGGAGCTAATGCCCTCTCTTGAAAAGGATAAAGATCTGTCAGCACCTCAGTTCTTTGCCGCGTTCCGCGTTGTTCCTGCCACGTTACGCCAGCCGCTGGCGCAACATAGAATCTTTTGGCCAGCTTGATCTCGTATTTCAACCCCACTGACCACTCTTCAATTCTGATGTCCTGCCGGATCAACTGTTCTCGCCGCTGCCGCTCCAATCCAACGTAATAAACATAGGTCGGCGGAGGACAACTTTCCAGACCAGTACCACTATAGCTACCGAGCAGCCGCAATTCTGTAATGGACATGAGATCAACTAGGCTATACTCCTCCAACTGGAACTTTCCAACACGAAAATAATCAGCTGTAACAAATACATGCCTCAGGAATTCCAATTCCAGTCCCGCAAAGAATGGCTGCATTTTTTTAGTAGAGCTCGTTTGAAGCGCCGTGTGAAGTCCAATCTGTTCGCCGAGAGTAAATGGAATATCTTGCGTGGGCGAATAAAGCCACGCTGCTGTCCCATCTTCACAGTAGAAAAGGGACATCTCTGCTGGAATCAACGAAAAGAAATCAACTCTACTTTCCAAATTCTGATCTAACGGCATAGTTGTTTTTGCCCAGCCGCTTCCAATTTTGAATTTCACGGTCGGCGACCAGTGTTTAATAACTACTGGAGTTGGCGCTGGGCTTTGAACTATCATCGGAGAAGTTGGTTTTGGTTCAGCCTGCGGCTGCAGCTTTGGTTCTGGTTGAACTATTGTCACTGGTGCCGGTGCAACTGGTATTTCTTTCATCTCCATCAAAGCAACATTCCCACAACGGATTGGTACAGCAAACTGGAATAACTTTCCCTCGGCCTCTAACTCGAAAACGAAAGCATCAATGGACGAATTCCCCGCCCAACGAACGCCTTTCAACAGCCCGCCGTTACGATATAACATCCAGTACATCTTTTGTCCTACAGGGATCTTCTGCTGCTGAATGGGTAGGTTATCAATTTGCTCATACAACTTCAGATAAACCGATTCACCCAACGCTCCACCCGGGAAATAATCCAACGCTCTGCCTACTGCTTCGGTGTTCTTTTTAAGAACACTTCTGACCTCATCTGCTGTTTGCAGATGTGGCGCGAGCGGCGCTCGTCCAAGAGTTTTCAGCTCGATTTCCCCACCTTGGTTCTGCTGAGCCGCCATAGGCAGCATCAGCACAACCAAACCGACAATCAAAAAAACCACCAAACTAGACTTTTTCATGAGAAACCTCCTTGAATTTTTTAAGATTATCTATTGTAAAGCCTTGTGAAAGGTCTGCCTGTATATTAATTGATTTTTAAATTTTGTCAAGGAAATAATTTGATGCGTTTTCTTTGCTGATTCAAGGCGATATAAAAGGCGGCGGAAAATTTTCTTTGAAAATTTTCCGCCGCCTCGATCAACCTCTAATCTGTTTTATTGAAAATTCAAATTACCTTGTGTTTTTTTCCTAAAAAGTCTTTGAATTCCTTTTTATCAAATTGCCAAAATTCCAACGGTACGGGAATTTTCCCATTGCCATTAGGCGTGTCGATTACATAAGTTGGCCAAGCCAATCCGGATAAATTTTTTCTTAATTGAGTAGCAATTTTTATTTCCTTTTCAAATGGCACCCGAAAATGTTCTATGCCCTGCACTGGATCGCAACGATAGAGATAATATGGTTTTACTCCGATTTCAATTAGACGAGAAAAGAGCTCGTATAAAACTTCATAAGAGTCATTAACGCCTTTTAAAAAAACACTCTGACTATATAAAATAGCTCCGGCTTTACGCAATTTTTCGCAGGCTTTAATAGTTTCTGGCGTTAATTCATCAGGATGTTCAAAATGAATACCCACATAAATAGGTTGGGAAATTTTTCTAATAAGCTTCAAAAGATCATCGGTAACTAGTTTTGGATTAGAAACCGGAACACGCGTTCCAATGCGAATAATTTTAATTTGCGGTAAGGCGGAAAAAGCTTTTAAAGAATAAGCTGAAAGATTGGGCGCTGTTAATGGATCACCGCCAGAAAGAATAATCTCTTTTATTTCTTTATGTTGTTTGATGTAGCGTGCAATTTCATCAATATCCTTTTTCGTTAAAAGTCCTTTTTCGAGTTCAGAAACACAGCGCCGTCGGGTGCAAAAACGACAGTACGCAGCACAAGAAAGCGTTAAAAGAATTAAAACGCGGCCTCGATATTTATAAATGAGACCGCGTTTTTTCGTATGCTCGTCTTCTAAAAGGGGATCAACCGAATTTAATTTATCTTCTTTTGTGTGAAGTTCCCATTTCGAGAGGTAAAATTGTCGTTTGATCGCCGGACTTTTCTTCGCTAAATTTTTTAGGTGATCGGAAATTTTTTCTGCTAACATCCCTTTTTCTGTTTTAGAAAATATTTTTATTGCGTGTTTTATTTTCCACTTTTATTGTATCAGAAACAACCTACGATGCAAGATGTGGATAACTTACCAAGTTAATTTTCAAAAAATAATCTCCACCTCATCACCAACCTCAACATGATGCCTTTCACAAAAACCGCCATTCACTTCTAAAACATACTGGGCTTTCTCTTGAGAGCGATAACTCGGACAATTTTGACCAGCGGGACAAGGCTCAAAATTGGCTTTAATCTCCTTAATTTTTTTATCATGAGAAATAAAAAGTAAATCCAAAGGAAAGTAAGTGTTTTTCATCCAAAAAGTACGCGGCGCTTCATTTTGAAAAACAAAAAGCATACCCGAAAATTCCGGCAATTCTTTGCGATCCATTAAACCCTGCGTCTGGGTTAAACTATTGTCGGCTATTTCCACCTGAACTTTAATATTCTGTTTTTTAAAAACAACCTCTCCGGAGGGCTTTTTGTTTTGCAAAAAATAGATTCCAATAATCACTAATCCCAATATAATAATAGCCGCAACGATCATTAAATTTTTATTCATTATTGATGAGCAGCTTTATTTAAGCGTTCCATAATGGCTCGACCCAATCCCACTTCCTTCACTTTTTCAGCAAAAATAATTTCGGCCGGACCTTCATCCAACTGATGTAAAAAATCAAAAAAATTACTTGCTGCTTCTTTTAAATCACCAGAAGGAGAAAGAATGCGCCAATCAGAAAAAATTTTTTTGTTTTTAATTTTTTGAAAAGCCAAAAAACCCCTTTTTTTCTTAGAATCTTTGAAGTGGTCAACAATTTCTTCTTCATTTTTAACAATAATCAGAGGCTTACGAGGAGCGTAATGAAATTTTAAATTGCCCGGCGCTAAAACTTTTGAAGATTGTTTTTTTGAAACTTCAACTTTGCCAACAATTTTTTCAATTTCTTCAATTGGCAATCCGCCCGCTCTCAAACAAACTGGTCTCGCATTTTTTTTAATTAATAAAATTGTCGACTCCACACCACAAATTGTTTTGCCACCATCTAAAATTATCTTTATTTTTGAACCTAATTGTTTAAAGACGTGGTCGGCTGTTGTGGGGCTCAAATGGGTAAATAAATTGGCACTCGGCGCTGCGATGGGGCGGCCAAGCGATTGAATTAAAGACAACGCAATAACATTGGAAGGCATTCGGATGCCTACTGTATCTAATCCAGCCGTAACTAAATATGGGATTTTCTTTTCTTTAGGCAAAACGAGTGTGAGCGGTCCGGGCCAAAAATTTTTAGCTAACAGATAAATTCTTTCATCTTCAATCCGAGCGACTTCTTCCAGTTGTTTTAAATTAGCAATATGAACAATAACAGGATCAAAAAATGGTCGCTCTTTAATTTCAAAAATTTGAGCTACGGCTTTTTTGTTATAAACATCAGCTCCTAACCCATAAACCGTTTCCGTAGGGAAAGCAATTACCTCTCCTCGTCTTAATAATTGAGCAGCCTTGTTAATGTTGCGATAAACAAAACCATCGATTATTTTAGCCATAAATTTGTATTTTGCTATAGTATAGTGCGAGTCG
>JAQVHD010000014.1:9629-13497 GCA_028696375.1 Minisyncoccota bacterium | reverse complement strand
AAAAGCCTGATGTTGATGACATTGAAGGACTCTCGCCCGCTATCGCTATTAATCAACGGGCGCTTTCCCATAATCCGCGTTCCATTGTGGCAACGCTGACAGAAATTTATGATTATCTTCGAGTGCTTTTTGCTCGCATTGGCAAGCCTTATTGTCCTATTTGTGGCACTCCCATTGAAAAGCTTTCGCCTGAAGAAATTTTTAATCTTATCATTAACAAAGCCAAAGAATTAAAACTTGATTATGTAACAATTTTGTCTCCGGTTGTGTATGGACGTAAAGGTGAATATTACCAACTCCTTTACGATTATTTAAACAAGGGATTTTCTGAAGCAGTTATTGATGGCAAATTACATTCGCTTCATGACAAAATAGTGCTGTCGCGTTATAAAATTCATAATATTGAAATTGTCATTGATCGGCCACCCATAAAAGATAGCAGCCGTCTTTTTGAAGCCATTGAAATGGCCTTGGATTATAGCAATGGCTTAATCGATGTTTCTTTCCCAACCGACAAAGAAGTGCATATTCTTTATTCCAATCGTTTTAGCTGTCCAAAAGATGGATTTTCTTTTCCGGAAATCGAACCGCGTCTTTTCTCATTTAATAGCCCTTACGGCGCCTGTCCCACCTGTCATGGTTTGGGCAAGGAAGATATTTTTCTCAACACTATTTGCCCTGATTGTCAGGGTAAAAGATTGAAAAACGAAGCCCTCGCGGTCAAAGTAGCTAATAAAAATATTTGGGAAATCATCGCTCAAACCATTGAAGATGCCTACAGCTTCTTTTTTAATCTTGAAGAGAAATTAACGGAAAAAGAAAAAAAGATTGCTCATATTCTCATCGATGAAATTCTGAGTCGACTCGGCTTCCTTTTGGAAGTTGGGCTGGATTATTTAACTTTAAGTCGCGAGGCTGAAACATTGTCTGGCGGCGAAGCTCAACGCATTCGCCTTGCGTCGCAACTAGGATCTAAGCTTTCTAATACTTTATACGTTTTAGACGAACCCACTATTGGATTACATGAACGAGACACAGAAAAACTTTTAAAAACTTTAAAAAAATTAAAAGAGTTAAACAACACTGTTATTGTCGTTGAACATGATGAAAGAACGATTGCTTCGTCTGATTATTTTGTTGAATTAGGACCGGGCGCTGGCGTTAATGGCGGTGAAGTTGTGGTGGCAGGTGAAACTCAAAAAGTCTTGAATGATAAAAAAATTAAAAGTTTAACTTTGGAATATTTACGCCACGAACGAGAAATTCCGCATTTTAATCGCCGAACTAATATTACTGAAAAAATTAAAATTATTGGCTGCCGCCTAAATAATTTAAAAAATGTTGATGTTGAAATTCCTTTAAGAAAACTCATTGCTGTAACTGGCGTCTCTGGTAGTGGCAAATCATCACTTTTAGAGGTTATTAAAAAAAGCGTCAATCACAGTTTGGGCCGATTTACTTCTCCTTTAGAATATGCTTCGAAAATTTTTGGTACGGAATATGTAAGACGCATTGTGGAAATTGATCAAAGCCCCATTGGCCGCACACCGCGCTCCAATCCTGCTACTTATACTGGCGTCTTCAATCCGATTCGAGACTTCTTTGCTTCGTTGGAAGATGCCCGCAGTCGAGGATACACTAAAAGCCGCTTCTCTTTTAATGTGAAGGGCGGCCGCTGCGAAGCTTGCGAAGGCGCTGGCTATAAATTAATTGAGATGCATTTTCTGCCCCCCATTCTAGTGCAATGCGAAGTTTGCCGGGGAAAAAGATTCAATCGCGAAACCCTCGAAGTCAAATACAACAAGAAAAACATTGCCGATGTTTTGGAATTAACTGTTGATGAAGCCTATGAATTTTTTGAAGATATTTATCCTATTGAAGAAAAATTAAAAATTTTAAAAGAGATGGGCTTGGGCTATATTAAATTAGGTCAAAGCGCTACCACTCTTTCTGGCGGTGAAGCGCAAAGAATCAAATTAGCCAAAGAGCTTTCCCAAACAGCCACTAAAACTATCTATCTCTTAGATGAACCCACCGTTGGTTTACATTATTATGATATTGAATTGCTTCTCAAAATCCTCGAACAACTGGTTGATCGAGGTAATACCGTTTTGGTAGTAGAACACAATCTTCATTTTATTAATGCCTGCGACTACATTATTGACTTAGGACCAGAAGGCGGTGATAAAGGCGGGAGAATTGTTGCAACCGGCGCGCCTGAAGAAATTATGAAACATAAAAATTCTTATACCGGATTCTATCTTAAAAAATTGAATCAAACTCATATTAAACCATTATGAAAAATAGCGTTGCCCAAAAAATTAAAAAAGCTCCCCTTTCCCCTGGCGTCTATTTCTTCAAGGATCAGACTGGAAAAATCATTTACATCGGCCGCGCTGCTCATTTAAGAAATCGTTTAAAAAATTATCTTTCACCGACTGATCCGAAAACCCAAAAAATGACGGAAGAAGCTGCTGATGTTGAATGGAAAATTACGGATAATCTTTTAGAAGCGATCGTCCTCGAAGCAAACTTTATTAAGAAATATCAGCCTTTCTTTAATATTAAAGAGAAAGATAATCGCTCGTTTGTTTATATTATTATTCCTCAAAGCAAATGGCCTTACCCTCGTATTGTTCGCGGTCGTGAGCTTTCTAAATATCAGCCTCAAAATGTTTTTGTTTTTGGACCGCTCCAAAGCTATTCCCTCGCTAAAAACTTTCTTCATTCGCTTCGAAAAATTTTTCCCTATAGTACATGCGCTTTAAATAGCGGCCGGCCATGCTTTCATTATCAAATTGGCCTTTGTCCCGGCAAATGTATTAATAAAATCAGCGAGGAGGATTATAATAAAATCATTCAAGCGATGATTGATTTTTTGCAAGGCAAAACGAAAAAGGCCAAAATATTTTTGAAAAAAAATTATCCTGAAAAATTAAAATTATTCAATCAAATAGAAGATTCTTATCTGATTACTAAGGAAGACTTCCGGCCATTTCCTCAACTAAGAATTGAGGGTTATGACATTTCCCATTTCAGTGGTAAGGAAACTGTCGGAGCGATGGTTGTTTTTCAAAATCAAGACATTGATCCTTCTCAATATCGTCTTTTTAAAATTAGAAACGCTCCAAAAAATGATGATCTATTAGCGCTCACTGAAATGCTTGAAAGAAGATTAAATCATCCCGAATGGCCCTATCCTGATTTAATCCTAGTGGATGGCGGTCGAGAACAAGTTAGAACTTTCGAAAAAATCCTCGCTCAAAGAAAAATTTCTATTCCCATAGTAGGCATTTCCAAATTTCAGAATGATAAATTGATTTTCGGCAAAATGAAAAAATCTGTTAAAGATTTAATCGAACTTTCCAAAGAAGATCTCCTGATACTTCGAGATGAGGCTCATCGGTTTGCTAACAGCTACAGAAAAAAATTGATGAAAATCAAAAAATAATTTGGTTTTCCTGTTGTTGATTCAGCAAGAATTTTAAACATGAGATCCTTCGGGCTTCGCCCTCAGGATGACAAAAAGTGGAGAGTCATTCTGAGCGTTAGCGAAGAATCCCTCGGCTGCTTGGCATGGGATCCTTCACTTCGTTCAGGATGACAAAAGGATAGTTTTAGGGTTTTAAGTTGTGGTTTTGAGTTTTGACTTTTGAGTTTTGACTTTTTTATCGTCATTTTGAGCGTCAGCGAAGAATCCCCCACCAAAAACTGCTCACGCCCAATTTCAAATGACCAATATGCTTAAGATTAAAGTGTCCAATTGTTTAAAGGCGGCAAGAATTTTTCAAAGAAAAATTCTTGCCGTCACCCTTATCATTAAGTCAATCGTTCCTTCTGCTTGCCCATTTTGACTTTTAAATCGTGA
>JAQVHD010000014.1:0-9529 GCA_028696375.1 Minisyncoccota bacterium | reverse complement strand
TGCTTAAGATTAAAGTGTCCAATTGTTTAAAGGCGGCAAGAATTTTTCAAAGAAAAATTCTTGCCGTCACCCTTATCATTAAGTCAATCGTTCCTTCTGCTTGCCCATTTTGACTTTTAAATCGTGAGTTTCTATAATGATTTGAGGAGGGGAAAATGAAACTTTACAAAAAAATAATTCACTGGATTGCTTATGTTATTCTCTGCATCTGGCCAATTATGTTAGCTGAAGCACTCTTCGCTTCATTCGACATCAAATTTGATCGTTTTTGGTATTGGGTAATCGCTGTTATTGTTCAATTGGCCTGGCTTCTTGTAATGGGCCTCTGCCGTGCCGCTGGCGAAAGTGATGAAGAAACAGAAAAGATAATGGGAGAATTAAAAAAGAAAAAATAAAAGATAAAAGTCGCCCCAACTGGGCGACTTTTTAATCAAAAATGCGTAATGTTTTATTCGGTCGTTTTGCCGTCGAATTCTGGTGAATCTGATTCTGCCTCTGCTTTGGTAGCACGCACCACTCCATCTTGGTGATGAGGAGGAGCATAAATAGTGTAAAGCTTTAATGGTTCATCACTCGACGTATTGATAACATTGTGTTCTGCGCCAGATGGCACAATGATGGCGTCACCATCATTCACATTATACTCATTACCATCAATAATCACCTTCCCCGTTCCTTTTTCAAAACGGAAAAATTGATCATTGTCAGGATGAACCTCCACTCCTATTTCTTCATTAGGTTTAAGGCTCATCAAAACCAATTGGCAATGTTTAGCCGTATACAACACCTTACGAAAATTTTCATTTTCTAAAGTATCTTTTTCAATGTGTCCAAAAAATCCTTTCATATTTTTTTATTAATTTAAACGACTATTTTACCACTTCAACATTATAGCATAAAAGTAAATGGACACGCAATATTACTCTCCTTCTAAAAGAGTCTTAGCGATAATTTTTTGTCTGCCTACCGATCGATAAATGGTGATTGTCAATTTTAATTTTCAATTTTCCCCGTTTACCCGCCATAAGCGGGAGTTTTGACTTTTGATTTTCGTTTTTTTTTGATTTTTGAGATTTGAGATTTGCATTTTTTACCATGTATGTCTCTTCCAGTTTGTAACCTAAATGTCTAAAATACTCTCTTACGCCTACCCCAGCAATAACGGCTATTTTTTTCAAACCAAATTCTTCTATTGCAATTCGTTCCGCTTCTCTCATTAATTTTTTGCCCAAGCCTTTGTGCTGAGGTGCGATTTTGTCTTCCGACAGAGGAACAACCTCGCCGAAGGTTTTTATCTCACGAATCAAGGCTGCTTGGCTAAGGCTTTTAAAAATGGGCTCTTCTTGAAACGATGGCTGACGTAAACGCAATAAACTAAAAAGTTTGGTCCGCTCCTTATTCTCAAAACTCAAAAAAACCTCCCGGCCATCAGAAGCCTCATAATCTTCTCGAAAAAGATGTATCTTTTCTTTAGGATTGTAATTTTCTTTCACCTCGCGACACCGAATGCAATGGCAAACCAACCCCCTTTCCTTCATTCTTTTTTGAATAATTTCTCGAAGATTAGACAGTTGAGTACCTCCTACTACTTTTTGCGCTGGAATGTCCCGGATGATGCGCGCCACTCTTACCCAATAAGGCAATTCTGTTTTGATCGCAATCAACAGATTAATCAGTTCTTCATCTGTATAAGGCTGGTATTTTCCTTCTTGATACAACCGATAAAGAGGCGTATTTTCTAAAACGACAGTTGGATAAATTTTTAACCAGTCGGGTTTAAAACGAGAATCATTAAAAATAATGCGTGCCATTTCTCTGTCTTTGGCTAAATCAGACCCGTAAAGATTGGGCATAATATGATAGAGCACTTTGAAACCAGCATCTTTCAGTAGTTTGGTCGCTTGAGCAATTATTGCTGCGCTTAAATTAGTATCGTTTTTCTGATGAATTTCATCAAAAATAGTCTGAACTCCAATCTCTACCATTGTCACACCCAAACGCCTTAAATGTCGCAACTCGTTTGGCGTAATTAAATCTGGGCGTGTCTCAATCGACATTCCCACTATTCTTACTCGGGCTGTTTCGTTGATTTTCTGTAATTTCTCAAGGGATAGACGCCTTGAATATTTTCTTTTTCTTTGAAAATCATCTGCCGCACGATAGCACTCTTTCACAAACCAATTCTGATAACTTTTTGGATAACAAGACCAGCTGCCACCAACAATTCTCAACTCCATTTTATCAATGGGATGCCCTTGATCATTCAACATTTCTAATCTTTTTTGAACTTGAAGATAAGGATTAAATTTTAAATCAAAAGCTCGATCCGCCGCCGGCTCACCTTTTAAATAGCTTTTGGGGAAACCTGCTTCATTCGGACAAAAGATGCAATGACCAGGGCAGCCAAAAGGTTTTGTTAATGCCGTAATATTAACAATACCCGATAAAGATCTCATTGGCCGCGTTTTCAAAAGGCTCTCTATTTTCTTGTTGGGTTGAATCCTTTTCTTTTGAACTAAGTTATGATAAGCTTTTAAAAGCTCAACATTGGTCGGCAAATCAGTATCATTTTCTTCCGAATATTCTCTTTTAATTGCTTCAAGTTCTTCGCGATCCGAAACGTTTGCTCTTACTAATTGTTCTATTATTTCATCTAAATTTTTCATGGAAAAAGAATTCGCTAATTATTTATTAGAAAAAACCCGAGAAGATTATAACTTAATTGCGGAGGATTTTTCAAGAACGCGCCAAAATATTCCGTCTGATTTTAAACAATTTCTTGAACCTTATTTTTCCTTTGATCCTCAAATTAAAATTTTGGATTGGGGCTGCGGTAACGGCCGATTATATCCTCTTTTCCAAAATTGCTCTTATTTTGGCGTTGATGTCTCCGAAAAATTGATTCATCTTGCAAAACAGAAACACCCATCAGCTCAATTTTTGGTTCTTGATTCTCCATTAGCTCTTCCTTTTGAAGATAATTTTTTTGACGAAATTATTTGTCTAGCTGTTTTTCATCACATTCCTTCTCGAGAATTCCGCCAGAAATTTCTTCAAGAAGCTTGGCGCGTCTTAAAACCTAATGGCATCATGCTGATCACTGTATGGGATTTAAGAATGAGCTGGCTTTTACAAAGTGGTAATTGGAAACGTCTTTTTTCAAGACTGAAGTATTTTTTTCTTCATTTACTAAGAAAAACTTCTTTGGATAACAAAGATCTTTTCCTGCCCTGGGCTCAACAATGTCAGCGTTACCTGCATGCCTTCTCAAAACGAGAATTAAAAACACTTCTTCAATCAGCAGGATTTACAATTGTTCAATCAGGCACTCGCCAAGATTTTAGTTCTAAAGAGCGCAATCTTTATTTCTTTGTCCAAAAAAACTAAATCTCTACAATAAATGGTAAAACCATTGGCCGTCTTTGAGTTTCTTTAAATAAAAACTCCCCTACTTTATCTCTTAAATTATCTTTAACGTACGCCCAATTCGTTGTACGATCTTTAGAAACTGTTTTTTGAATGATGTCTTTTACTAATTTCTTCGTTTCGGCCATTAATTTTTGCGATTCTTTCAAATAAACGAAACCGCGGGAAGAAATTTCTGGTTCACCTCTTAATTCGCCATTTTCACCGTCAATCACTGTCACAATCACTAACATTCCATCTTTTGAAAGTTGATTACGATCTCTTAGCACCACCTCGCCAACGTCACCTACTCCAAGCCCGTCAACCATCACATAATTAGCCGGTACTTCTTGATTGGTGGCGACAATTTGATTTTTGGTTACTTCAATAATTTGACCATTGTTTGTTACCACGATGTTTTCACGTTTCATTCCCAGTTGTTCGGCAATATCAGCCTGAGCTTGAAGCATTGAATATTGGCCATGAATAGGGATTAAAAATTTGGGCCGAATCAAATTCAACATCAACTTTAACTCTTCTTGCTGTGCGTGACCGCCAGCGTGAATATCCATCATTTTATAATGAAATACCCGAGCGCCTTGACGATAAAAGGTGTCTTTCAAGTTTTGAACCGTCCTTTCATTACCGGGAACAACAGAAGAAGAAAAAATTACCGTATCGCCTCTTTCAACTTTAAAGTATTTGTGCTCCCGATTAGCAATGCGCATCAAAACAGCTCTATCTTCACCTTGGGAGCCAGTGCACAATATTGTGAGTTGCCGAGAAAGAAGGCCTTGGGCTTCTTGGGGTGAAATTAAGGTATTTTTATTAATCTTCAAATAGCCCATCAGACGAGCAATTTCAACATTACTTTTCATACTATATCCGTCAATGACAACTCGACGATTAAATTTTTCCGAAAGCCAAATAATTTGTTGTAAACGACTTATTAATGAGGCGAAAGTAGCAACAATAATTCGCCCCGAAGCCCGTTCAAAAACACGTTCCAGATCATCATAAATTTTTCTTTCCGAAATAGAATGACCCGGCTCTTCGGCTCCGGTAGAATCCATCATTAAAACCAGAGGGTTTTTCGCAGATAGAAAGGCAATGCGTCCTAAATCCATGGGCGGATCGATAATTGGACTGAAATCAACTTTAAAATCAGGCATATAAAAAATTGTTCCTAATGGTGTTTCTACCGCAAAACCTAAAGTATCGGGAACATTGTGATTGACAAGATAAGGATGAACTCGAAAATTGCCTAACGAAATAGGCTTTAAATTATTATTATCAATGGCTTCAATATCCAATTTCTTCTGATGAGGAAAGTCTTCTTGTCTTTTAAGAACAATCGCTTGTGTTAATGGAGCCGTATAAAGAGTTGGATTGCCCAACTTTTCAACGATATAAGGAATAGCTCCAATATGATCATAATGGGCATGCGTAATAAACATTCCTAAAATTTTCTTGCGATTTTTTTCTAAATAATCGACATTGGGAATGATAAAATCAATACCCGGCATGTCTTCTTCGGGAAAACGCAAGCCGCAATCAAAGACTAAAATTTGATTTTTATACTCAATAAAAGAGAGATTGCGTCCGACTTCTCCCACCCCTCCCAGAACACAAATTTTTATTTTATCTTGGGGATCTTTCGGATTTTTTACTATTTTATTTTGTTGAAACATATTTTCATTTTTTCCCACTTTGTCCGAATTATAGCAGCCAAAGAGGTTATATTAAAATGCAAAGGGTAAAATTCAAAAGTTTAATTCAAAACTTTAAAACTTTTTCATTGCCATGCTAAATGCAGTGATGGCTTCTTTGAATTATTAAATCCAAAGCACAAAATCCAAAACAATAATTAAATAATTAAATTCAAAATAATTAAACAACGACTCTAGAATTTATAATTTTGAATTTTGTATTTTGAATTTACTCTAGTGCCGCGGGTGGGATTTGAACCCACATCCCAAACGGGACACGGCCCTGAACCGTGCGCGTCTGCCAATTCCGCCACCGCGGCAAAATTCTCTCTTCGGCAAAATACTATCGGAACAAACTTTCAGCTGTAAGTAATTTTTTATATTTTAAAGGCTGAACTAAAAATTGAAGATCTCTTAATGGTGGAGGTACTTTGCGAGGTTTTACAATTTTTAAAGCGCCATTTTTTTGATAATGTGGATTAGGCACAAATTTTATCTGATTTTCTTCTTTCAAACAATAATAGCTCGCTCCATGCATCTTTTTATAAGGGGTGTAAACATTTTTAACATCATTTTTAATCCAATTGCCCACTTTTAATTCGCTTCTTCCTTTATTTATCATTGTCATTCCGAATCCCAGAGGAACGATTACTTTATCGCCTCGTTTGGCAAAAACCGCATAATTTTCTTTGATTTTCAGATAATTATCAGCTGGTTTTTGAAAAAGAAAAATGGCTTGGCCGTTTAAAATCTCATACCATTCCGATTCACCATTTAAATGATAATGTCCATAAGTCTTTGCCAATTCTTTTCCTATTAACCTCGGAAATATAATTGTTATATCATATCGCAAATCATCTTTCGCTTTTTGATTACGCCACACCTGATAAACAATTCGTTTCCCATCATTGCTTTCTTGTTGATACAAAACGTCCTGGAGGTCGGATATTGATCTTGTCGTTATTTCAGGATGTTTTTTTGTTTTTTCCATATTCCTATTTGCTAGCTTAGTCACTCTTCGAATTAGTTAGCACCCGCTTCGTTTTGAGATACCACCGATAAACATTCGCGTATCGTTCTGAAGAAACATCTAACTTTTCTAAATTTTCTATGTGCAATGATGGTGGTGCGATCAAAAGAATTTTAGGATTATAAAGAAAAATCGCTGGCGTATCTGCTAAAATCAAAGACTGGATATTAGCTAAAGCTTTTTTATATTGGTTCTCGTTAGTTGTTAAACGCGCTTCTTCTAAAAATCGATCAACCGAAGCATTTTCATACAAAGACAGGTTTAACCCCGGGTAAAATTTTTGAGAAGAGTGCCAAAAAGGAAACAGATCCGGCTTCTGATTAATAATATTGCCGTAGAGCAATGCATCGTAAAGTCTGGTTGTTAAAAAATTATTCTGCAAATCTGATGAATCAACTATTTTAATTTCTACGTCAGCGCCGACTTCTTTCCATTGTTTCTTTAATAAACTAGCTGTTTGAATTAAAAAGTCTGTCGAAGGAACAATAAGGGTGATTTTTAATGGAGTGGGGTCCTCGTTTTTACCTAAAACCTTTTCCAATATTCCATCATTATCAAGATCTTTCCATCCGCCACTCTCTAAAATTTGTTTGGCTGTATCTAATGAATATTCTGATTGCAAAGCAGGATCATATCCGGGCATCCACGAAAGAATTGGTCCTTCCACTGATTCTGCCCGCCCTTGAAAAACCTCATCTATAATTTCCTTACGATTGGTAGCGTGGTTTAAAGCATAGCGCACATTACGATCCGAAAGCGGTTTCGAAATGCTGGCATTAAGAAAAACAGCGAAATACTGAGGCAAAGAAAATTCATATAATTGGTAAGAACGATTGATGTTGGCAAGATTTGACGCAGAGACGTTGCTTAAAACATCAATCTGATGATAATCAAAAGCTTTCAACGCTTCCGCTTCGGATTTATAAAACTTAACAATGTAATTCTCGATAAATGGTCGGCCATCATAATAATGCGGATTAGCCTTAAAAATATAATAATTTATATACCCTTTTTTTGTGGCATCAAATTTTTCATAAGCAAAAGGACCAGTGCCAATAGGTTCAAAATTATAAGCGGAAAGATCTCGCATATTAGCCAAGGGAATTTCAGCAAAAATATGTTTTGGGATAATCTTCTGTTTTAAATTTTCTTCAAAAAATGCATAGGGGTTTTTTAAATCAAAAGTTAATGTGTAATCGCTAATTTTGGTTACTGTCACTCCTTGCCAGGCCACTCGATAAGGACTTCGTGTATCGGGATTTTGAATGGCATTAATAGTAAAAATCACATCATCAGCCGTAAAGGGAACGCCATCGTGCCAAACAGCATCCTTTCTTAAATAAACCACCCAGCGACGGCCATCTTCGCTTTTTTCATAAGAATCGGCGAGGTCATTCATCACCCCCCCTTTGCCATTACTTTTTAATAATCCACTGTAAACCAGGGAAGAAAGGCCCTGATCAATCTCATTGGATGCAAAAAGAGGATTAAGCATTGTGGGTTGCCCCACTATTCCTTCAACCAAAACACCTCCTTCCTTGGCTATAATCTCGCTATGACTTAAATACCAGAAAACACCGCCAATAATTAAAGAGCCGATCATCAGTACGAGCGCACCCCAAAAAATTTTCTTTTCAATATCAGAAAGTGACTGCCAAAAATTTTGCCAAAAGCTTTTTTGAAAAAAGTATTTTACCTTCATAAATTATCCCTGAATGAGGGCTACTACATTCAAAACCAAAAAAATGCCAGCGAGGACAATTGTAATATAAAAAACGGTCTTTTCTAATCCTCGACGACGTTGATAAAATTCTGCTCCTCCACCAAATATACTGCCCAATCCTGTTCCTCGAGGCTGAAGAAGAATAAGAACAATGAGCGCAATAGAAACGATAATCTGACCAATAATAAGCAAATTATTCATTTTATTTTTTGGCTAAAAGATTAAAAAGAAAATTAATAATCGACATTATAAGTGTAGACCAAATTAATGGCCAACCTAATGGAATAACCAGGCTTGGAACCAATTGAGTTGCTAAATATAAAATAAAAGCATTAATAACAAAAGTTAAAAGTCCAAGCGTTAACACAATCAAAGGGCTAAGCACTAGTTTCAAAATGGGTTTTAAAAGAAAATTTAAAATACCAAGAACTAATGCAGTTACTATCAATCGTACTATATCGCCGCTATAAGAAACATCGGGCACTGTTTGAATGATAAACCACAGTCCTAATGCATTTAACACCACCTGAAGTACTAATCGCGATAAAAATTTCATATTACTGAATATTTATATTTTACTTAAATATTTCTAAAAATCAAATTATTTCTTAAAAACAAAAATTTTATAGCCTACAAAATTCCAAATGAGGCTGACGATCGTTCCTCCTAATTTTCCGACATTTTCCCATTGAGGCGGCGTCAAATTCATCAATGGAGAAACAGAAGTAATAGCCCACAAAACAAAAGAGTTTAAACCAAAACCAATCAAGCTCACCACAAAGAATTTAGCAAATTCTTGGGTTTTTGCCTTATCGCCTCTATCAAAAGTCCAGTACTTATTCCAGAAATAACTATTAATATTAGCAATGAAAAAAGAAAAGAAGTTAAAAAAGATGATCCAACCTCCTTGATAAATCTTTGTCACATAACTTAAAAGATTGAGAATACCGAAATCAAGCAGAGTATTAAGAACACCAACTAAAGCATATTTGGCAAATTGCCAAATAACGGCACTAATCTTTCTGAGCCAAAACGCCACTATAACTACCAGAATAGCAATAACTGGACAAACAATCACCACAACCCACCGATACGACCAATAATTCAACAAAACTCCCAAATTAAGCCACAGTGGCCAAATCAGGAAACCAATGAGTAAACCAATAATAACGCTAAAAATGATATCCTTCTTTGACATATTTGAAGCGGGTCCGGCAGGACTCGAACCTGCAGTTCTGGTTTTGGAGACCAGTGGTTTGCCGATTAACCGACGGACCCACCGTTTTTCAAACAGACTATTTCTTTACTTCTTTATGAACTGTCCTTTTTTGACAGAAAGGGCAGAATTTTTTTAATTCTATTTTTTTCTGTACTGTTTTTTTATTTTTGCGGGTATGGTAATTGATTTGTTTACAAACAGTACATTGGAGTTTAATAAGATTTTCTTGAGGCATAGTTACAAATTCAAAACTCAAAACTACAATTTAAAAGGCGAAATTTTACGACCATTTTATTTTGAAGCAGCCAGAGCCGATGGGGAGGATTGAACTCCCGACCCCGTTCTTACCAAGAACGTGCTCTACCACTGAGCTACATCGGCTTTGCCATTATTTCATTATTATTGTAATTAAAAAAAATAAAAAAACAAGAAAAAATCAAAGC
>JAQVHD010000013.1 GCA_028696375.1 Minisyncoccota bacterium | reverse complement strand
GTATCCCACATATCGCGCGCTGGATGATCAGCGGGAATGTTTAAGGCATCAAAATTGTAATATTCAGTTTCAACTTCATTACTTTCTACTATTTCAAAACCTAAATTTCCAAAAATTTCTTCGATTTTATTTTCTAAGGTAGTAAATGGATGTAGATGTCCTCGTTTGAGCTTTTTGCCAGGCAAGCTTAAATCGAGCGGTTTTAATTCTGGATTATCAATAATAAAAAGCCTTTTTTCTTCTAAGGCAGTTTCGATGCGTTTTTTAAGATTATTAGCAATTGGACCAATTTCTTTTCGCTGATCAACAGGAAGGTCTTTTAAGGATTTTAAGATATTTGTTAATTCACCCTTGCGACCAAGGTACTTGATTCTGATTTTTTCCAATGTTTGCAAGTCTTTGCACTCGCCAATTTCTTGAAAAACTTTTTGATTAATTTCTTCAATGTTCATAGAATTGAAAATTTTAGGCGGGCCGGACGGGATTTGAACCCGTGACCTTCTGCGTGACAGGCAGACGCTCTAAACCAAGCTGAGCTACCGGCCCATTAATTCTTCAATAAAGCCATTTTATCTAATTTTATCAAAAAAATCAATAAAACAAAATTTCACCTGTATTGTTTTCTGGGGGGATATTAAACTTTGTATATAAAATTTAGATGTTATTTCCACAGATTATCATCTTTCCGAAATTGCAATCTACTGTTACATTAGCGTTTCAACTATTTTGGCCCTAACCACACGGTCGCGCGTTTTGTATTATGAAAGAAAAAAAAGAGGATATTATAAAAATTAATTAACCTCTTGCAAAAAATCGAAAAGTTAATAAAATAGAAAGCAGCGGGATGGAGAAGTAGTATCTCGCGAGGCTCATAACCTCGAGACCCAGGTGCAAATCCTGGTCCCGCAACAATGTGTCCCTGTGCCGATTGGGCGCCGATGTAGCTCAATGGTTAGAGCGGAGGATTCATAACCCTCAGACGGTGGTTCGATTCCACCCATCGGCACAGATCCATTATTTAGCGGTAATTAATAGGCCCAAAGATTTTGCAAAAGCCATTAGGAAATGATTTAAAAAGCGCTCCGGCGCTTTTTAAAAAGGTTGATTCGATAATTTTAGGATTTTTTCAAAATTATCATTTTTTTTAGCTTTGACTTGAAATTGATAGCCGCATTTCTGACATTGATAATGAATGATATACTGTCCATTTTTGATTTCGATGTCAATCGGCTTCATTAGCCCATGGCAGTTAGATTTTCGATCTCCTGGTTGGATATCAACATGCCGCGACCACAGGCAGTGAGGGCAATGATCCGTATAGCCATCTCCCTCTACTTTGGTGCCGCATTTGGCGCAAAAGAAATTTTCCTTTTTTCTTTGAAATTTTTTTGTTGGCAGAGCCATAAAGGAAGCAATTTAAAAACGCCGTTTTAGGCGTTTTTTCCTTGCAGAGCATTTAATTGCTTACTGAGTTGCGATTTTAATCGAGCAGCCTTGTTCTTTTTAATCAGATTGGTTTTTGCTGCTTTGTCTAGTTTTTTATAAACAATAGAAAGCTGCTTTTTGGCTTCTTCTACTTTTTGGTCGGCCACTAATTTTCGAAATTTTTTAATTTCCGACCTCAAAACCTTTTTCAATTCTTTATTGGTTTTATAATGTTTTTCTGATTTTCTTAGGGCTTTTTTTGCAGATTGCGTTACAGGCATAGTTTAAAAGAATATTTAGCGAATATTTTTATTTTACAAAAATAAAAGAGAAAGTCAAACGATTAATGAATGAAAATCCCTATTATTTTTGCCTTTGGAATTTTGAATTTGCTGTATTATAATTATCTTGTATGTTGTATTTTATTGATGGTGAAGTCGTACGTCTGAGTTCCAAGTTTATCGTTTTAAAAAGCGGGAATATTGCTTTTAGAATTTTTGTCCATCCCGAAACTATTGTTCAAATAGGTGATCAAAAAGAAAAGATTCGCATTTTCGTCTATTTAAACGTTAAAGAAAACGCCTTGGAGCTTTATGGTTTTTTAACTCAGGAAGAATTAGAATTTTTTGAATTACTTAATTCTGTAGCTGGAGTTGGCCCTAAATCAGCTTTAGCTCTTTTAGGGTTGGGAGAGGTCAAGAATCTTAAAGCAGCTATTTTAAGTAATAAGGTAGAAGTTTTAACTAAAACACCAGGAATTGGCCGAAAAACTGCAGAGCGCATTATCCTCGAATTAAAATCTAAAATTAGCACAGAAGAGGGAGCCATTGAAGGATTGGAGTCGGATTTAGAATTAGAGGATGCGTTGTTGGATTTGGGTTATTCTAAATCCGACATTAAAAAAATTATTAATCAGGTGCCCAACAAACAGTCACCATTAAATGAAAGATTAAAAGCGGCACTAAAATTGCTTGGAGGAAAGAAATAAGTTTCATGCTTAATCAACTCAAAAAAATTATTAAAAAAATAGTGCCACAGACAGTAATTAATTGGTATCATTACTGCCTCGTTTTTCTAGCAGCTTTATATTATGGATTTCCATCTAAAGATTTAATTGTGATTGGAATTACCGGAACAAAAGGGAAGACTACTGTTGCCGAATTACTAAACGCCTTTTTAGAGGCGTATGGAAAGAAAACAGCAATGATTAATTCGCTACGTTTTAAGATTGATAAACAGAGTTGGGCGAATGATCTTAAAATGACAATGCCCGGCCGTTTTGTTATCCAAAAATTTTTGGCTGATTGTAAAAAACAAAAATGCTATTATGTTATTTTGGAAGTTACTTCCGAAGGTATTAAACAATTCCGTCATAAATTCATTAATTTTGATATGGCTGTATTTTTAAATCTTCAGCCAGAACATTTAGAAGCTCACGGTGGTTCGATAGAAAAGTATTGTGCCACCAAAGAGAAATTATTTGCAGCCTTAGATCAGCCGAAGAAAAATATTCCCATTATCGATCAGAGAGGCAAAATGGACTGCATTGTTAAGAAGAAGATGGTGGTTAATTTAGATGATAATTACAGTGAGCGATTTTTGAAATATAAAGCAGATGAGAAAATCGGTTTTGCGATCGAAAAATCATCCGTTGAGGGCGTAAATAAAACTTTTAAGCCTGATAGCTATCAATTGTCAGCTGAAGGAATTCGCTTTAAATTATCAGATCTAGATTTTTTCTCGCCACTTAAAGGCAAATTTAATCTCTATAATTTGTTAACAGCTTTAAGTGCAGCAAGCGGGTTTTGTGTTCCTTTGCCAATAATTAGAGACGCAATGATGAAATTTGATGGGCTCCCCGGTCGCTTTGAAGAAATCAAAGAAGGTCAGAATTTTAAAATTTTTATTGATTTTGCCCATACGCCGGACTCGCTGAAAGCAGTATACGAAACATTAAGAAGTCAATTTTTGCCTCAACCAAAATCTCGTCTCATTTGCGTTTTAAGCGCAACAGGTGGCGGCCGAGATAAGTGGAAGAGGCCAAAAATGGGAGAGGTGGCTGCGGAATATTGTGATGAAATTATTATTACGGATGAAGATCCATACGACGAAGATCCCAAAAAGATAATGAAAGATATTGCTGAAGGAGTGAAAAACAAAAATAAGGAATATCAAATTATTGAGGATAGACGCCAAGCGATTTCTGAAGCGCTCAAATTGTGTCAACCCAGCGATTGTCTTATTGTTACGGGAAAAGGAGCAGAACATGTGATGGTTATTAAAGACGACAAAAAAATTCCGTGGGATGATCGTGTGGTAACGCGTGAAGAGCTCAAAAAGATTTTGCATCAAAATGATTCAGCAACAAAAGCCAAAATTTAAAATTTTACCCCATACAGCTGATGTCCGGCTGATGATTTTTGGCTCTTCATTTGAAGAGATTTTTCAAAATGCCTTGCTAGGAATGGCTCAAATTCTCAAACCTCAAACATTAAAAAACAGTCAAGAAATCCATGAGAAAATCGAAGTCACTTCGTTAGACTCAACCGCCTTATTAATTGATTTTCTTTCTGAGGTTTTATATTTTTCTAGCATTTATAAAGCCATTTTTGACCATTTAAAAATTGATGAATTAACTCCCACTTCGATCAAGGGCAAAATAACAGGCCGCTTAGTCGAAAGTTTCGGGGAGGATATCAAGGCTGTTACTTATCATGAGGCTTATGTAGAACAAAAAATGCCGGATCATTGGGAGGCGTTGGTAATTTTTGATATTTGATTATGGACGATATAAAAAAAATTATTAATAAAAAATTAAATCAGCTGGGCATTCGACAAAAAATAAATGAAATGTCGGTAGTTAATTACACCAGTGAATTTTTAAAGGAAAATCTTCCTCAAGTAAATGTTGAAGAAATCAATTTTTTTAACCGCAACCTAACGATTAAAACCCAAAATGCACTCGAAGCCAATGAACTAAAGTTTTTTGAAGAGGAACTAAAATTTTTTTTAGCTCAAAAAGGATTCAAGGTTAATAAAATTAGAATTATTTTTTAATTAAGGCTGTTGTTTAAAAACAACAACGCTTTTTTCAACACAACTATTTATCACATCGCAAATGCTTACCTTTAATTGATTTTGATCTTCAATTTGAGAAGGTAAAAATTGGAATTGATAAATGCCATTTCCAGCGACATCTTCTCTTACGAGATTATCATTAAAATAAACCTGGAGAGATTTAATTTGATTAGCGGCTTGAATATTTAATACAACATAAACAAAGCCACCGGTAATATAATCTCCGTTTTGGGGATTAATCAATTCCACTGAAAGATTTTGTTGAGGAGTTGCTACCGGAATTTCAGCATAATTATAAGGAATGGCGATATTGTATTGCTGGGGATTGGGTAAATTATTTTGAATCCACTGAGTAATAGGAAACTCCCAGTTGTTAGCTTGAGGATCATTAAAGTTTAATGGCGATGGCCCCAGGATATCATTTTTATCAACCCAAAAGAGGATATTGTGAATTTGAGGATAAAGCGTATCGCCGATTTTCAAATTAACAATGTATTCTCCGCGCAGAACAGGTTTATTTGGATTCGTTGGTGCTGGCTGAGGAAAGGATTCTGGTTGATATTTTTTGAGAGCTTCGATCATAAAATTGTGCCAGATAGGAACTGCAGCTAAAATACTTCCGCCACCTTTTTGCATTGGGGAAAAATCATTATTACCCGCCCAAACAACAGTAACCAATGAAGGGGTATAACCAACTGTCCACGCATCCCGATAATCCTGAGTCGTACCTGTTTTAGCAGCCACTTCATAACCCGGAATTTCTAATTGATTACCAGGACTGAATAATCCAATCCGCGCTTCTTTGTCGGAGAGGATGCTATTAACCAGTCTAATATACTGAGGATCAATAACTTGTTCGCTTACATCTTCATATTCTTCTAGAACTGTTCCTTTGGCATCTTCCACCTTTAGAATAGCTGCTTGTTGATGTTTGACGCCATCCTGAGCAAAAACCGAATAAGCCTCGGCAAAGTCTAAGGGTTTCACATCTCCGCCGCCTAATACCAGGGATAGCCCATAGCGGTTTATATCAGTTAGGGTAGTAATACCCATTGTCTGTGCGGTAGCAATCGTATCTTTAATACCGGCGAGATAAAGCACCTTAACTGCCGGCACATTAATAGATTGAGCTAAGGCATGTCTTAAATCAACAGGACCGCGGAAATTTAAATCAAAATTTTGCGGATGGTAACAATCAAGACCGTAACGATCTTTATTGCCATCGGCAGTAGCTGGACAATTAGGATTAAACTCGGTTTTTAAATCAAAAACCACTGTTTCAGGAGTTAATCCCTTTTCAAAGCCGGTGAGATAGGCAAAGGGTTTAAAGGAGGAGCCCGGTTGGCGATGGCCGGTGATAACATTAAAATTGCCATCAACATCAGTATCGAAATAATCGCGCGAACCCACCATTGCTAGAATTTGACCGGTTTTGGGATCTTGGGCAACCAAAGCCGCATTCTTTCCTTTATAAAGCTCTTCATTTCTTTTGGCGCCTTCATAAACTGTTTTTTCTGCAATTTGTTGTAAATCCCAGTCTAAGGTTGTGATGACTTTTAAACCAGCATTTTCTACATAATCTGCTCCATACTTATTTTCCAAGTATTGTTTTATAAACATTACAAAATGAGGGGCATTGATTTTTTCGATGCGATAAGCGAATTTGATTTTTTCTGCTAAAGCCGCATCGTATTCTTCTTGCGTGATAAAACCTAAATCGAGCATTCGCTTTAAAACTAATTTTTGCCGATCAAAAAGCTCTTTTTGATTATTCCCATAAGGAGAATAATAACTGGGTGCTTGAGGCAGGGCAGCGAGAATAGCTGATTCGCCAAGCGTTAAATCTCTAGCGCTTTTGTTAAAAAAAGTTTGGGCAGCCGCTTCAATTCCATAAGCGTTAGATCCATAGGGGATTTGATTAAGATACATTTCTAATATTTGATCTTTGGTGTAGTGCTCTTCTAATTTCAAGGCTAAAAGAATTTCTTTAATTTTTCTTTGGATAGTTTTTTCAGGAGTGAGGTAAACATTTTTAACAACTTGTTGGGTAATGGTTGATCCGCCTTGAGCAAATCGGCCTTCCTTTAAATTAATAAATACCGCCCTGACTAGCGATCTCCAATTAAAGGCTGGATGCTGATAAAATTCTGCATCTTCAATGGCTAAAGTAGCCTTTTGCATATGTTGCGGGATGTCACTTAAAGCAATGACTGTTCTTTTTTCTTCGCCATGAATTTCGTAAAGTAAAACCTCACCTGTTCGGTCATAAATCTTGGTGGATTGATTGATCATTGTTTCACCAATGTTGCTGGGATCAGGAAGAGTGTAATAAAGATAGGTGATATACCCGCCGCCTGCTAAAATAACGGCGATAAATAAAAAAATAACGCCGATTAACAATGCTTTTCGGGTGTTTCTTTGATGATGATTTTTTTTCTTGGAAATATTACTGGATTCCGTTATTCGTTTAACCATTGATATTACTTTTTATAATAAACTTTTTTCAAAAAAAAGCCAGCCCCGAAGGGGCTGGCTTTAAAATTTAATTATAATTCTTCTTCGTCCTCCTCTTCTAAATCTTCATCGTTAAATAAATCTTTATCAACATCATCTTCGTCAAAGTCATCCAAATCTTCGTCTTCATTTTCCGCGCTCTCTTTCACTTCTTCTTCTATTTCTTCCAAACCTTCATCTTCTTCCTCTTTTTCTTGTGCTAAATTAAAGATTTTCAAATCTTCAAGAGCAATCAAACTCATAGGATAGTGTTAAAAACGACCTTTTATTTAGAAAAATATACGATGCGATGTTTCGAATAAAAATTATATTGTTTCTATTAGTAAAGTCAAGAGGCTACTGGACTCGATCTCCAGGCTTCATTTTTTTATTAGGCTTGAGGAGAGCGATTTCCCCAGTTTCATTAACCGCTGCTAAAAGCATTCCTTGGCTTTCTATCCCTTTGAAAATTTTCGGTTCCAAATTGGCCAAGACAACAATTTGTTTGCCAATAAGATCTTCTGGTTTGTATTGGGCGCCAATTCCCGAAACAATTTCTCGCGTTTCGTCGCCGAGATTGATTTTTAATTTTAATAATTTGTCTGTTTCGGGCACTCTTTCGGCTTCCAAAATTTCTGCAACGCGAAGATCTAATTTTTTAAAATAATCTAAGCTTACTGTTTCCATAATAAAAATTATTCCTCAAAACTTTCGACTTCATATATTTTAACTTCTAACTTTTCTTTTTTCCAGCAGTCAAATGGCAAGCCGGCTTTCAAACAAAGAGAATTAAGGAATTCTTCTTTGCCGGGAATTTGTTCCCAAACCTGAGGCAAATAAGTTGCTTGGTATCCGTCCTTTTTTATAATAACACCATGCTTAAGGGGTTTTAATTTTTTTAATAAATCTTCCGGATTGTCGTACTTCAACTCCCGCGGCGGAGTTAAAATGGAGATTTCAATTTTTACTTCCTCTAAATCTTTTTCGGATAAGGGCAAAAATCGATAATCAAAGAAAGCAGCGCTTATAGCCATTTCTATTACTGTTTGATAAAGCGATTTATCAGTTTCAAAACAGCCAATGCAACCGCGAAGCTCATCATTGATAGTCAAGGTAACAAAGCAAGCACTTTTTTCTTTTATGGCAGGCGAATATTCTTTTAATTCTTCCTCAGCTACATTTAAAACTTCGCGATATTTCAAAAAATGCTCGATGCTTTTTCGCGCCAATGACAAAAGAAATTTTTCATCTTTTTCTGTTAAAGAAACATTATTCATAAAAAACAAAGCTTCCATAGCCGACAACCTCACTTCTTTCGCCACTGGTATTATAAGAAGTAGCGTAGGAAAGTAATTTTCTTTCCCAATGAAGATCTTTGGCTAAGTGCATCAACGTGAGAATTCCTGCCGCTCCGCAGGCATCAATATTTTCTGCTTCTTCTGTTTTTAATTGAAGAATGATTTTTTGAGTTTGTGCATCTATTTTTTCGGCCACCTCCAAAGGATTATAATGACTTAAATCTGAACTAGCAATAATCAAAGTTTTTTCATCAAGTAGCGGTTTGATTTTTTCGGCCAAGTCCTTACTCCGTTCAATATTATTAATTAGAATAGGCAAAATTTGAAAATCGGAAAGGATGCTTTGTAAAAATGGCAGTTGCACTTCAAGGCTGTGTTCCGGAACAAAAGCCAAATCATAAACTGACCATTCATTTTGATTAATTTTTGCAACGGGCACTTTTCCTAAGGGCGTTGACCATTGCTCTACTGAGGAAGTGACAAAATCAGAAATAGAGAAGTGATGAGATGGCCCAATCAGGATAATATTTTTTGGTTGAAATTGGGATAAGCGGAGCGCTTGATAAGCAGCAGCTGCTACAGGTCCAGAGTAAATATAGCCCGCGTGGGGGACAATGAGCGCTTTAATTTTTTTCGGGATAAATAAATCCTTGGGCTGTTGCTCAAAAAATTCCTGAATTGTTTCCTTCAGTTCGCGGGGATCTTCGGGATAGAATTGTCCAGCAACCGCTGCTAATCGAACAGCCATAATTATTGCCAAATACCTTTAATATCAGTATTGCACTTTAAACACCGACCATTTCGAAAAGAGTCTTTTATTTTTACATTATAACCTTGGCGTTCAATTAATAAAGCCTTGCATTTCGGGCAATAAGTATTTTCCAAAGATTCTTCAATAATATTGCCCGCGTAAACAAACTGAAGACCACTTTTCTGCCCAATTTCATAAGCTCTCTTTAAAGTATCAAGCGGCGTCATTGGATAATTCTCCATTTGATAAGAAGGAAAGAAGCGGGAAATATGCCAAGGAATATTTTTATCTATTTCCGCAATAAATTGCGCGATTTGTTTTAGTTCCTGTTCGCTGTCATTTTCATTGGGAATAATGAGTGTTGTTAGTTCTACCCAAACGCCCTTCTCATAAAAAGTTCGGATATTTTTCAATACAGGCTCTAAACGCGCACCGCAAATTCTTTGATAGAATTTTTCCTGCATTGATTTTAAATCAATATTGATGGCATCTAAATAGGGCGCAACAAGTTCGATCGTTTCGCGCGACTCATAGCCATTAGAAACAAAAACATTTTTGATCTGATGCTGATGTGCCAAGACCATTGTTTCATAGCAATATTCAACAAAAATCGCCGGCTCATTATAAGTGTAAGCAATCGCCGGAATTTTATTTGCTACGCAATAATCCACAATTTTTTCTGGCGGCCAAATTTCAGTTGTTTGTTCTAAATATTCTTCAAAACTTTTATTGCCTTTGGGAAATTGACTGATATCCCAATTTTGACAAAACAAACAGCGAAAATTACAGCCAAAAGTGCCAAAAGAAAAAATTTCTGTGCCGGGCAAGAAATGAAAAAGTGGCTTTTTCTCAATGGGATCTATATTAATTGCTACCGGCCGATTTTCTACTAATAACTTTAATTCACCATTCGCATTTTTGCGAACACTACAAACACCCACTTGATTGGGTTTAATGCGGCAATAATGATTGCACGCCAAACATTGAATCTCGTTGCCGCCCTCTATGTTTTTATAGAGTTTCTTCATCTTTAATTTGATTAAACTCAGTCAAAGTTTTTTGAAAGTCGCGTAATCTTTGAGTAAAAGCAGTGTTTTTGGGGCAAACATTTAAAAATAGTTCTGCTTGCTGCTTCATTGATTCTGCAAAAAATCTAATAATATTTTTCTCCATTTCAGAGGTTTTATCTTTTTCAAACTGCTTAACAATTTTTTTCACATTTTGATCATTTAAACCCAAAAAGAAAAGAGGTATTTCGGAAATAGGGGATAACTTGATTTTATGTGTCTTAGGCTCCAACTCGATGCCATAATTAATTTTAGCCCCTCCAATGCGATTAATTTCTAACACCTTTGCCCTTTTTTCTTCATATCTTTTACTGTGAACATCGCAAACCTCATCCAAAGCACACACGATATTGCCGCTTTGTCTGTCTAAAATAATATTATCCACGCCATTGACAACATCATCAAAAAAAGCTGTTCGGCAAACAACGAATTTTTTCTTTAATGATTTTTGCAAAAGGGCAGTTTTTAATTTCTCAAATTGTTCGCCCACTTGTTCGGATCGATGTTCAAAACCAAAGCGTTCTTTAAAACGATCCTCAGCGATTTTGTCTTTAATGAGCATTTCTTTCGGATAGTTTTTAAATCCTTCGATTTGCAACCGGCTTTCATCATCAACAGGAATGCCCATCTTTCTTAACTCGGCGGCATTTTCTTTGAGAGTTGCTTCAATATTTTCTAATCCGATTTTTTCTCGACTATTTTCTGATTGAGGGATATTATTTAAATTTTTCATACAAATATATTATATATTAATTATATATCCATTTCGAAAAGAATAAAAGTCTGATAAAATAATTGTGATGGGTACCAAATCTCAAACGCTTCATAACATTTTTCCGATTATTCTTCTTTTAGCCGCTGGCCTGCTTATTTATTCTAATAGTTTCGGCAATCAAATGTTCTGGGATGATAATGATGGCATTTTAAATAATGTCTACATTAAAGATTGGCACTATTGGCCGAAATTTTTCACCGAAAATTTAATTGCCGGGGCCGGTCTAATTAGCAATTATTGGCGGCCCATGCTTTTAACTGTTTTTTCGCTTGAGTGGCATCTCTGGCAAAATAATGTTTTGGGTTATCATCTGGTCAATACAGCCTTTCACATTCTTAATGCCATTCTTCTTTTTCTTATTTTTAAAATCTGCCTAAAGAAAAAATGGCCGGCCTTTTTCCTCGCTTTAATTTTTCTTGTTCACCCATTGCAAACTGAAGCCGTCACTTATGTTTCGGGTCTCGCTGATCCGCTTTCTGTTTTTTTCATTTTTCTCGGTATCTTTTCCTATCTCCAATTTCTTCAAAAAAATAAAAAAGTTTTTTATTGGCTGACTCTCCCTTGCTATATTTTGGCCTTAATGAGTAAGGAAACAGCCATCATTATGCCGATTTTAATGTTTCTGGTGGAATGGCTTTATAAAAGAGGAGAGCGTTTTTCTTTGGCGGAGATTATAAAAAAATACGGACCATTTATTCTTCTTGCCGCCATCTATATTATTTTGCGTTTGACGGTTTTAAACTTTCAAAACACGCTCAATCTCTACAACGAAGAAAATTTATTTACTTCGCGTCTGGATATTCGAATTTTAACCTTTTTAAAAACACTGCCGATTTATCTGGGTTTAATTTTTTATCCCGTTTCACTCCACATGGAGCGCACCATTGAAATTCCAACTTCTCTGGCCGATCCTTTGGTTTTGGCCGGAATTGCTATTGCGCTTATCTCTCTTTTTCTGATTGTGAGATTCTTTCGTCAGCGTCAAGAAATCGCCTTTGGAATGCTCTGGTTTTTTGTCGGATTGCTTCCTGTCTCTAATATTTTTGTGCCCATTAGCGGCTTAATTTATGAACATTGGCTTTACCTGCCCCTTATCGGAATTTTTATCACTGCCTATTATTTAATGGAAAAGCCAATAGTTCAGTATCAATTGGAAAAATTATTGCTTGTTGTCGTGATTGCTTTAGTTATTTTCTTTTCTTGGCGCACAATTTTAAGAAATGCCGATTGGCGCGACCCCATCACTTTTTATAATCAAACCTTGCAATATGCGCCTGATAGTTACCGCGTCTGGAATAATTTGGGAATGGCGTATGATGATAATGGTCAATATCTTTTGGCGCAAAGGGCTTATCAAACCGCCACGAGTATTGATCCTGCCAACCCGATTGCTTATCATAATTTAGGGAACCTCTATTTTAAATTAAATCGGTTGGATGACGCGGAAAAATATTTTCTTGAAGCCATTAAACGCGACCAGTCTTTTTATTATTCCTATCTTTCTTTGGCCAAAATTTATTTGAGTACAAATAATTCCGTGGCAGCCAAAAACATTCTGCAAAATTACATAGATCTTAATGGGCCCCGCGCTGATGTTTTGTACCTGCTTTCTAACATTTACGAAAATGAACAAGATTTTGCCAATGCCCAAAAATATTTATTAGAAGCGCAAAAATTACAATTAAAAATTCAAGAATAATATTTATCGTCATTCTGAGCGAAGCGAAGAATCCCTCGGTTGCAAAGAAATTGTCATTCTGAGCGAAGCGAAGAATCCCTCGGATAACTGGCATGAGATCCTTCACTTCGTTCAGGATGACAAGAAAAAGAGTTGGCATAAGATCCTTCACTTCGTTCAGGATGACAACAAGAGAGCTGCGCCCTTAGGATGACAAAAAGATAGTTTTAAGGTTTTGAGTTGTGGTTTTGAGTTTTGACTTTTGAGTTTTGACTTTTTTATCGTCATTCTGAGCATCAGCGAAGAATTCCATGTCAAAATAATCAGCCATCATTTTAAACCAATCTCTAATATTCAAAACAAACTAATTCAATGAAAAAACTTAGTATTATCATCCCTGTTTTTAATGAAGCAGAAACCATTCAAAAAATTCTGAGATTTATTGAAGTAGTGCCGCTTGATTGGACAAAAGAAGTAATTGTGGTTGATGATGGCTCGACTGACGGAACAGCCGATATTTTAGACAAATTAAAGCAAGGGCAGTCTTTTATTTACGTGAAACATACCAAAAATTTTGGCAAAGGCAAAGCCATTCGCACGGCTTTAAAATATGCTACGGGTGAGGCCATTATCATTCAAGATGCTGATCTTGAATACGATCCATTTGATTATCAAAAACTTCTTGCTGAATTTGAAAAAGGAAATCCGGTTGTTTATGGCTCGCGTAATTTAGATAAAAAAACCGAGCGGGGTTACTTCTTTTATTCTTTGGGCGGCCGTTTGATTACAGCCGTTTGCAATTTATTATTTGGTTCGCATTTAACCGACATCAACACGGGTTACAAACTGTTTGATTCAGGCATCATAAAAAATATAAATCTGGAAAAAGATGGCTTTGAATTTTGCGAAGAAGTAACAGTTAAAATATTAAGAAAGGGGATTGCTATTAAAGAAGTGCCAATCAATTATTATCCCCGCAGTTTTAAAGAAGGCAAAAAGATAAAAATAAAAGATGGATTTAAAGCCATTAGTACTTTGATTACTTATCGTTTTTCTAAAAA
>JAQVHD010000012.1 GCA_028696375.1 Minisyncoccota bacterium | reverse complement strand
TAAAGTTTTAAGCTAAAATTAGCAATCAAAAATTTTAATAAGGAGGAAATCGCATGAAAAAAAATGGCAATGGCGACAGAATGAAACAATTGGCCTGGCAGCTGGTAAGATTAAGAGAAGAGAAAAATAGGATTGAAAGGAAAGAAAGAAAAGTAGCGGACACTCTTATCAAGTTAATGGAGAAATATCATAAAAATGAAATTCCGGTTGAAAAAGAAAACAAAACCGTAAAAAAAATCCAGTCATTGATTTTGGAAATTGATCCTCTGCGTCTTTGCCGTTTAATGCCCATGAAGCAGTTCTGTCAAGTGGTAAAGGTGCAGCCTCAACCGGTTATTCGATTGCTCGGATTGGAAAGAGTTTTAAAAATGGCCGAAAAAAAAGAGGCCAAGCCCTATCTGCGCGTGGAAGAGTTAAAAAAATCAGTCCGCTCTTAAGCGGACTTTTTTATCCGTTTTCAATTTTCAAAGAAAAAATTGTTTAAAGTACTTTCGTAAAATTATTCTCAAATTAGCTCATGAATTAATTCATGAATTAATTCATGAGCTAATTCAGGAAATAAAAATGGGCAATTTGTTTATTTTTACGAGCGGAGAGGCGGCGGCGATTTTTCTATAAGAAAAATCGCCGCCGCCGAAACACTCATCACCAATCATTTTTCCTGTTTTCTTTTTCCCAAAAATTGATTACAATAATGATAATGACAGCCGATGAATTACGCGAAAAATATTTAAATTTTTTTGAAGAGCGAGGGCATCACCGATTGCCTTCGGCACCTTTAATTCCTGAAAATGATCCGACAGTTTTATTTACAACCGCCGGCATGCATCCTTTAATTCCTTTTTTAATGGGCGAGAAGCATCCGGCCGGCCAGCGTTTATGCGATGTCCAAAAATGTTTAAGAACAGATGATATTGATGAAGTGGGTGATATGGCGCATTTGACCTTTTTTGAAATGCTCGGCAACTGGTCGCTCGGCGATTATTTTAAAAAAGAAGCTATTGAATGGAGCTACGAATTTTTAACTTCGTCTCAATGGTTGGGTTTGGAAAAAGAAAAATTAGCAGTCAGTTGCTTTGGCGGCGACGAGACGGCTCCTAAAGATGAAGAATCAGCCCAACTGTGGCAAAGTGTTGGGATTCCCAAAGAGCGGATTGCTTTTTTGGGCAGAAAAGAAAACTGGTGGGGTCCAATTGGCGAAACGGGTCCCTGTGGACCGGATACGGAGATGTTTTACTGGGTAGGGAAAGATCCAACGCCAAAAATTTTTAATCCTCAAGATGCTAACTGGGTAGAAATTTGGAATGACGTTTTTATGACCTATAATAGAACTAAAGAAGGAAAATACGAACTATTAAAACAAAAAAATGTTGATACTGGGATGGGATTAGAACGCACGCTGGCGGTTATTAATCACTTGCCTTCGGTTTTTGAAACAGAATTATTTGTACCTCTAATTGGAAAGATCGAAGAAATTAGCCTTAAAAAATATGAAGATTTTCCTAAGGAATGCCGTATTATTGCTGATCATTTAAAAGCAAGTATTTTTCTTTTAGCCGAACATTTAGAACCTTCTAATGTGGAGCGCGGCTATATTTTACGACGCCTCATTAGACGAGCGGTCCGCTTCGGCCGTTTATTGGGTATTAAAGATTTTTTTGCCTTCAAGTTTGTGGAGCCGGTTTTAAAAATTTACGGCGAAACCTACCCTGAATTAAACGAAAATAAAGATTTTATTGAAGAACAATTAGTGCGAGAAGAAGAAAAATTTAGCCAGACCCTTTCGAAGGGATTGGCTTTATTTGAAAAATTAGCTCAGAACAAAAAAATAATTTCGGGCAGAGAAGCTTTTGACTTGTATCAAAGTTATGGTTTCCCGTTGGAATTAATTAAGGAGTTAGCCAGAGAAAAAAATATTGAAGTGGATACCAATGGTTTTCAGGAGGAATTTAAAAAGCATCAAGAACTTTCGCGCACTGCTTCGGCAGGTATGTTTAAGGGAGGGCTGGCAAGTCATTCTGACAAGGCTATTAAATATCATACTGCCACACATCTCTTGCACAAGGCCCTTCAGGAAGTTTTGGGGGAGGAAGTCAAACAGAAAGGAAGTAATATTAATGAAGAACGATTACGTTTTGATTTTTCCTGTTCTCAGAAACCGACGTCTGAGCAATTAAAAAAAGTAGAAGATATCGTTAATCAAAAAATTCAGGAAAATCTGCCTGTGATTATGAAAGAGATGAGTTTGGAAGAAGCGAAAAAAATTGGAGCCATTGGTCTTTTTGGTGAAAAATATGGCGAACGTGTGAAGGTTTATTTTATTGGTCGGACTGAAAACGGTTTGGAAAATGCTTATTCTAAAGAGATTTGTGGCGGGCCTCATGTGAACAATACCGGCGAGTTGGGTCATTTTAAGATAATAAAAGAGGAAGCGGTTTCTCAAGGCGTCAGACGAATCAAGGCTATTTTGGAATAAAAATGTTATAATAAATGAGGACATGAATTTATTCCGCATTTTTCATAAAAATTGGAAACCGATCTTTTGTTTTTTTGGCGGTTTGCATGAAATATCCGCTAGCCTCGTTTTAATTAATACCACTAATAAAAAACTAAAGATTCAAAAACACTTTCACTCCCTTAATCGGGAAGAAGATGGATTTGGCGAAAAAGATATTGTTGATGCCCTCGCTCAACTTATCAAAAAAATTTCAAAGAAAACCCCTCTTTTATTAAGTTTAGAACAACCTTTTGCCAAATCAACCAAAGTACGTTTTTCAGTAGTGAGAGAAAATGCTTTGTCGCCCATTGACAAAGAAGAGTTGGAAAACGTTATTTTAAATCTGGCGTGGCGACTTTATGACAAAGAGCGGATTTTTGTTAGCCAAAAATTAAAGATTTCAGAATGGGATGTGGTTTTAGCTGATTCAAAAATTAGCGATCCCCGAATCGACGATCGCAAAGTTTTAAACCCTATTGGCTTTAGCGGCAAATCCTTGTCTTTTTGTCTAGAGAACACTTATCTTAACTATTTATTTTGGGAAAATATCAAAGATGTTTTAGAGTCATGGGGCGGGGAATTGGTTTTATGCGCTGAAAAAAATTTGATTTTTGATAAAATTTCATCTTTAATAGAAAGAAGAGACCAGATTGCCTTTGTAGAAATCGGGCCTTATTCAACGAGCGTAGCCGTTCTAGGTAATTATTTAAATTCATATCGATTATTCGAGTGGGGATCAATGAATTTAATTAAATCATTATCTCAGCGATTGGATGTTTCCTTAGAATTGGCTAAAGAATTACAGGATCTTTATAGCCGGGGAGGAATGAGTGAGGCAGCTCATGAGTGGTTTAAAAAAATATTCGAGAAAGAACTAAAAATTCTCGCTCAAGGCATTGCTTTAGCCTTTAAGGATGTCGGATTAACGGAAAAAATTAGTTATATTTATCTTGCGGGAGATTTAAAAGATTTTCCCGACACCATTCCTTATTTGGAAAATCAGAAATGGAGCGCCACATTTTTTACTAACCCTGTGAAGATAAAATTTTATGATGCTTCGCAACTCATGAAAGATCTTAATTTAGAACTGACAAACTTTAATGAGAATGAATTAACCATCAATTTAGTAATGAATCTAGCAGTTATTTTCTGGGTTGATAATAAATATGAGGAAATGAACAAAATTTTAAAACGTCGAATTAAATGGCTTAACCAAAACTTACTTCAAAAACGTCAATAAAATGAAAGCAGAAAACATCTATGTTGAAATAAATGATTCGGTTTCCGAGGTGGTGGAAAAAATTATTAACTCCACCAATGAAGCCGTTATTTTGATTATTCCGGAAAATGCGAGAATTAGTGAATCTATTTTAAATTTTCGTTTAATAAAAAGAGAAGCTGATGCGGCTAATAAAAAAATTTATATTAATAGTGATGCCGAAGAAGTTTTACTGATGGCCAAAGAATCAGGAATAAAAATTGTCGAGCTGTCTCAGATGAGTCGGCCAAGTATTAAAAATCAAATATTAATAGGTGATATTCGGCCTCCCCAGAAAAATAAAAATCGAGTTAAAAAAACAGCCGAGCCGATTTTTAATGGAGTAGAAAAGGAAGAAACTAAAAATGAAGTTTCTGCTCCGAAAGAGAAAAAATTTTTTACGGATTATTTTGATAAGAAGAGTTTTTCGGAAATACACATTTCAGAAAAAGAAATTCGTCGAGAACGTAAAAATAAAGAAAAGAAATCATTTCGATTTGGAAAAGGAGGATGGATTGCTCTCGGTATTGTAGCTTTTCTTTTTATTGCCTCCTATCTATTTATTAATTTTGTTGCCCGAGCAGAAATAAATATCGTTTCTAATAAATATAATTGGAATGAACAGTTGCCTATTTTAGTGACGAGTAATATCAAAGAGGTGGATTTTGGTAATTTTCAAATTCCATTGACGCATTTTGAAGGAACTCGTACTATCACCCAAAAATTTCCAGCTACGGAAATTAAAAACATTGAGGCTAAAGCTAAAGGAACCATTAGAATTTACAATTCTTATAGCTCTAGTCCTCAAACGCTCGTTGCCACAACGCGTTTTATGACACCAGATGGAAAGATTTTTCGCTTAATCAATCAAGTAGTTGTGCCGGGCGCGAAGATAGAAAATGGCAATATTATTCCTTCTTATATTGATGCAGAAGTGATTGCCGATCAGCCGGGCGAAAGTTATAATATTGGGCCAACTAAATTTACCATTCCTGGATTTCAAGGAACGCCACGTTATGAAAAATTTTATGCAGAATCTCTTAAGCCCATGACTGGTGGTTATACTGGACAAACTAAAGTAGTAGGACAGGAAGATATTAATAATGCCAAAAAGAAAATAGCCGACATCGCCTATGTTTCTCTTAATGAAGAATTGCAAACAAAATTACCAGCAAAAAGTGTTATTTTAGATGATGCCAAGCAATTAATTGTAACCTCAGTTACTACTACGCCTCAATTAGGTGAAAAGGCGGAAGAATTTGAAATGACAGCAAAAGTAGTCTTAAAAGTTTTAGCATTTAAAGAGGACGATGTGAAACAACTCTTTAATGCCTTAGCTCTGAGAGATAATCCGGGTTGGCAGGAAAAAGAACTTTTTAGTTATCATTTTGAGTATGGTGTTCCGAGAGTTGATTTTGACAAAAAACTGCTTTCTTTTCCTGTCTCGGCGACTCTTGTTTTTCGCGATCCAGTCGATGTTAATCAATTTAAAAACCAGTTAGCTGGTAAGAGCACAAAAGATCTCAATCAATTGTTTAAACAGTATAAAAATATTGAAAAAATTAATGTTTATATTTGGCCAAAATTTTTAGAATTTCTTCCATTAAATGAGAGCCGCATCAAGGTTACTTTAGACGGAGAAGCTGTTTAGAGTTGACTAATGAAAAAAGATTTTTATAATACAAATATATTTACAATTTGGTTCGCAGTAAATCTTCTATGAAGCAAAATCAATACGAAGGCGTTGTAATCGAAGCGCTACCCAGTACTACTTTTAAAGTGCGATTAGATGATGGCCGAGAAGTTTTAGCCCATTTAGCCGGTAAGTTGCGTTTAAATTTCATCCGAATTTTAGTAGGAGATCGGGTAGTTGTCGAAATGAGCCCTTATGATGATAAGCGAGGCCGAATTGTATATCGGAAATAATATGAAAGTGCGTGCATCAGTAAAAAAAATATGTCGTGATTGCAAGGTTGTGCGACGCAAAAATCGCGTTTTTATTATTTGCAAAAAAAATCCTAAGCATAAACAAAGACAAGGTTAAACTATGGTGAGAATTTGCAATGTTAATATTCCCGATAATAAACCCGTCTATGTAAGCCTTTCCTATATTTATGGGATTGGTCAATCTTTGGCTAAAAAAATTTTAAATACCGCCAATATTGATATGCAGAAAAAAACAAAAGATTTGAGCGCTGCGGAAATTGGGCGTTTGCAAGAAATTATAGACAATAATTATAAAATTGAAGGCGATTTAAGAAGAGAGATACAAGCTAATACTCGTCGTCTAAAAGATATAAATGCTTATCGCGGCATTCGTCATGCCCGTAAATTACCAGTACGGGGTCAGAGAACAAAAACTAATTCTCGAACCGTTAGAGGCAATGTAAGGCGAACAGTCGGAAGTGGTAAGCGTAAATTAGAACTTAAGTAATATGGGAAAGAAACGTGTTATTGTTCAAAACGAAGAAGAGGCGCTCAAGGAAAAAGAGACGTTAGAATCGGCAATGAAACAAACCGAGGCAAAAGAAATAGCTAAAAAAGGCGTTTATTCCTCTGCCAAAATTTACATTTCCTCTTCATATAATAATATAATCATCACTGTAACTGATAAGGAAGGAAATGTTTTAGCTTGGTCTTCAGCGGGTCATTTACAATTCAAAGGGCCTAAAAAAGCTACTTCCTTTGCGGCGGCGAAAGTAGCCGAATCTATTGCTCAGAAAATTAAGAAATTGCATATCCCAGAATTTGAAGTTTATGTAAAAGGTCTGGGCGCAGGCCGAGAGGCGGCTTTGCGCAGTTTTATTGCTCAGGAGTTTAATATTGTTAGTATTAAAGATATTACTCCGGTTCCTCATGGTGGTTGTCGGCCACCAAAAGTGAGGAGAGTATAATTGTTGTATGGCGTTAGATGCTCAATGTCGAAAATGTCGTCGGGCAGGAGAAAAGCTTTTCTTAAAAGGCGAACGTTGTTATTCGGTAAAATGCGCACTAATTAGAAAACCCTATGCGCCAGGGATGCACAAGAAAAGAAAGACGAAAACTGCCTCTGAGTATGGCCGACAATTAGAAGAGGTCCGTAAGGTTAAATTAACTTACGGTGTTAATGAAGCTCAGATGAAAAAATATTTTAAGGAAGCAACAAAAAGTCCTGAATCTACCAGTGAAACATTTTTCAAAAAATTAGAGTTGAGATTAGATAACGTCATTTTTCGTTTAGGATTTGCTCCCTCTCGTCAGGCCGCCCGACAAACGGTCAGCCATGGTCACATTTTGGTAAATAATAAAAAAATTGATGTACCTGCCTATGAATTGAAAAAAGGAGATGTAATTACTATTAGGCCTCAGAGCTTGTCCAAAACTCCTTTTAAAAATCTTTCTAAAAATTTGAAAAAGGTCCAATTGCCGGATTATTTAACTTTAAATCCGGAAAAATTAGAGGCAAGAGTTGTTGCTGAACCGAGCTTGGCTAAACAAATGCCTCCATTTGATTTTAGGCAAATAGTCGAATTTTATTCGCACTAAAATTTATGACAGGTTTTATTTTTCCAACTAAACCAAAAATTATTAAAGAAACATCTACAGAGGGTGTTTTCGAGATCGAGAATCTTTATACAGGCTATGGCGTAACTATTGGCAATGCCTTAAGAAGAGTCCTTCTTTCTTCTCTAAAAGGTTTTGCCATTACCACGGTTCAAATTAAAGGCGTTCCTCATGAATTTTCCGTTATTGATGGGGTTTTAGAGGATGTCATTCAGCTTATTCTGAATTTGAAGAAAATCAGAGTTAAATGTTTTTCTGAAGGTTCCCACACTTTAATTTTGAAAGCGAAGGGTGAAGGTGAAATTAAGGCAAAAGACATTGAAAGAAATTCCAACGTAGAAATTTTAACGCCCGATGTTCATATTGCTACTTTAACTGATAAAAAATCAGAACTAGAAATGATTTTAACTATTGAAGAGGGGCTTGGTTATATGCCCGCGGAAATGAGACAAAAGGAAAAATTACCCATTGGGACTATTAGTTTGGATGCCACCTTCACGCCAGTTAAAAAAGTTGATTTTGAAGTAGAGAATATGCGTGTGGGCGAGAGAACGGATTATAATCGTTTAAGACTTTTTATTGAAACGGATGGCAGTATTCTGCCGCGGGCAGCGTTAAAGCAAGCTGCTAATATTTTAGAAGAACATTTTAAAATCGTCGGTGATATTTCTTTGCCTGAAGAAAAAGAAGAAAAGATAGAAGAGAAAAAGGAGGTTAGTAAAAAAGCAACCAAAGGAAAGGAAACAAAGAAGAAAACAGTTAAAGCTAAAAAATCCAAAAAATAATTTATGAGGCATTTAAATAAAGGCAGAAAATTTGGGAGAACGCGAGGTGATCGGAATCTCTTTATGAAGAGTCTGATTGCGAATTTGATTATAAACAAAAAAATTGAGACAACAGAAGCGCGAGCTCGTGAATTAAAAGTGGAAACAGAAAAACTGGTGACTTTAGCTAAAAAACAAACGTTAGCTGCTTACCGCTTATTAATTAGTCGCATTGGTGAAAAACCAGCGAAAGAACTTTTTTATAATATTGCACCGAAACTTCAAGATCGCAAAGGTGGTTATATTCGAATTGTAAAAAGTCCTCGTCGTCGAAAACGCGACGGCGCTCCAGTCGCTATTGTTGAATTTGTTTTATAAATTATGCGTGAATATAAAATTGATGCTACCAATAAACCCCTAGGACGCCTTGCTTCAGAAATTGCCATAATTCTTCAAGGTAAAGACAGCCCTGATTATCAGCCTAATAAAGTGGCTGATGTTAAGGTTGTTGTGGAGAATGTTTCGAAAATGAAAATAACTGGTAAAAAATTAGAACAAAAAGTCTACCGTCACCACACGGGTTATATCGGTCACCTGAAGGAAACTCCCATGAAAGATGTTTTTGAAAAAAATCCCGCTGAAGTTTTAAAAAAAGCAGTTTTAGGAATGTTGCCTAAAAATAGTTTAAGGTCAAAAAGAATTAAAAATTTAAAGATTTATGCCTAGAAAAAAATCAACAATCTCTGATGAGAAATCAGTAAAAGCTACTGAAAAAGAAAAAAAAGAGAAAAAAACAGAAACTGCGACGTTGGAAAAAGAAGTTTCCGAAACCTCGAAAACAGAAATACTAAAAAAAGAAGAAGTAAAACCTGAAGAAAAAGAAGAAGAAAAAAAGGCGAAAAACTATTATGAAGGTGTTGGTTCGCGTAAAACAGCAACAGCGCGAGTGCGTTTATATACCAAAAACAAGGATATTCTAATTAATGGGAAAGACTATAAGGTTTATTTTCCCTTAAAAAAGTGGCAGGCAACAATAGAGGCTCCTTTTGAAAAAATGAAGTGTTCGGGAAAATTCGGTTTAACGGCTCATGTGGTTGGCGGAGGTTTATCTGCTCAAGCAGAAGCTGTGCGTTTAGGTATTAGTCGCGCTCTGGTTGCTTTTAACCCTGACTTCAAAAAACGTTTACGCCGAGCTGGCTATTTAACTCGAGATTCGCGAATGGTGGAAAGAAAGAAATATGGATTGAAGAAAGCTCGCCGTGCTCCGCAATGGTCAAAACGATAAAAATTTCAAATTTCAGAATACAAAATTATTGTCACTGAGAAAATTATTATAGAATTTTCTCAGTTATGTACAGTCACTCTTTCTAAAAAGAGATGAATAAAGTGGCCGTAGAAGTCATAGCGATCAAAACACTCAAGATCGTTTTTAGATTTTAAAATTGATAAAGCAGGAAATATTTTCTTTAAAAATTTCCCCCGCCCTTTTGCTTTCTTAGATAGAATCCGTTTGTTTTATAAGGTCATTTGTATTTGAGTCACAAAAAAGCTTTAAAGAATAAAGAGAAATTACTATACAAAAAGGCATTTCCGAGGAGATGATTTTCTTGCGTTTCCTTATCAATAGGCGACAAGCAGGTTGATAGTTTGATTTTATTGCGGTTCTTGACAGCAAGTTAATTTTTAATAAAATTGATAGCGTTGGCGATGGTATTCATCGTTAACGAGTTCTTTAAAAACAAAAGAACGAACGAATAAATTTTTTCTTCATTGTTTCGTGTCGTCTTTTGAGTTTTAATCCGATTAAGTTTCTTAATTGGATTTGAGGAAGTTGATTTTGATTCATTCAAAATCAAACTTCATTTTTTTCTGAGGATTTGATCCTGGTCCAGGATGAACGCTGGCGGCGTGGATAAGGCATGCAAGTCGAGCGAACCTTGCGTTTCGCACAAGGAAATTCAAAGCACAAAGCCCAAAATCCAAAACATTCTATTTTGAAATTTGGATTTTGAATTTTGGATTTTCTCGCGCGGAGCGCGAGGTTAGCGGCGAACGGGTTAGTAATACCTTGATACCTACCGAAGAGTTGGACATAGCTCATCGAAAGATGGGGTAATTTCCAATGATCTGATAGCCAATTATTTATTACAAAATGCCGAATTCAAATAATCATTAAAATTTCACAAGAGAAATTTTAAAATTTGAATTTAAGGTAAGATGTTTTGTGATAAATAATTGGCTATCAGCAAAGGTTTCGCAAGAAATCGCTCTTTGATGGGTCTAGGTCCTATCAGGTAGTTGGTGAGGTAATGGCCCACCAAGCCTATGACGGGTAGGGGAGCTGAGAGGCTGTTCCCCAACAGGGACACTGAGACACGGGTCCCACTCCTACGGGAGGCAGCAGTCGAGAATATTCGGCAATGGGCGCAAGCCTGACCGAGCGACGCCGCGTGAAGGAAGAAGCCCTTCGGGGTGTAAACTTCTTTTATTAGGGAAAAATCCCTCCCTTTTGGGCAATAATATTTATCGCCTAAAAGGGAGGGATGATGGTACCTAAGGAATAAGGGGCTGCCAACTACGTGCCAGCAGCCGCGGTAATACGTAGGCCCCAAGCGTTATCCGGATTTATTGGGCGTAAAGGGTGCGTAGGTGGTTTATCACATCTTTGGTTAAAGTCCTAAGCTCAACTTAGGAATTGCCAAGGAGATGGGTAGACTAGAGAATACCAGAGGTGGCTGGAACTGCCGGTGTAGGGGTGAAATCCGTTGATATCGGCAGGAACGCCAGAGGTGAAAACGAGCCACTGGGGTATTTCTGACACTGAGGCACGAAAGTGTGGGGAGCAAAAAGGATTAGATACCCTTGTAGTCCACACCCTAAACGATGCCGACTAGCTGTTTCGAGTATCGACCCTCGGAGTGGCGAAGCTAACGCGTTAAGTCGGCCGCCTGGGAAGTACGGCCGCAAGGCTAAAACTCAAAGGAATAGACGGGGACTCGCACAAGCGGTGGATCATGAGGTTTAATTCGACACAAAACGAAGAACCTTACCAGGGCTTGAAATGCTGGTGAAGGTTGTCCGAAAGGATGACCGTCTTTTCAAGGACGCCAGCACAGGTGCTGCATGGTTATCGTCAGCTCGTGGCTTGAGTTGTTCCCTTAAGTGGGGTAACGAGCGCAACCCCTATCGCATGTTAAATCTGTCATGCGAAACTGCCCCCGCCTAAGTTTTCAATTACATAAAATTAGAAGATTTGAAAATTTAGGCGGGGGAGGAAGGAGGGGATGACGTTAAATCAGCATGGCCTTTTGATGTCCTGGGCGACACTCATGATACAATGGCCGGAACAAAGGGTTGCTAAGCCGCAAGGCGGAGCTAATCCCAAAAATCCGGCCCCAGTTCGGATTGAGGGCTGCAACCCGCCCTCATGAAGCCGGAATCGCTAGTAATCGCGGATCAGCCATGCCGCGGTGAATACGTTCTCGAGTCCTGTACTCACCGCCCGTCACGTCAAGGGAGCCGGGAACAGCCGAAATCCCGCCCTTTTAACACTAAATCTAGCGTTAAAAGGGCGGGACTAAGCTGGGCTCGGTGACAGGGACGAAGTCGTAACAAGGCACCGGTAGCGGAAGCTGTCGGTGGATCATTTTTAAAGGTTATCGCCTGTTTTCAAAAACAGGGTCCTTAGGTCGGTCATCATCTGCGGATGATGGGGCGGCACGAAGCAATGAAGAAGGGATTTATTCTAAAAAATACTGTCGGAAGGCAGTATTTTTTATTTTAAGATATCCACAATTGATTTAATAAATGCTTAGTTTTATAATTAATAACAGATATGGACACTCAAAATAATACAATTAATAGTAGTCCTAAAATTTTAGTGGTCGAAGACGACCCATTTTTAGCTAATTTACTCAGGTTAAGACTGGAAAAAGAAAAAATTGAAGTAATTCAGGCGAAAGATGGCGAAGAAGCCCTTCAAAAATTAAAAGAAATAGAGCCTGATTTAATTTTATTAGATTTAATTTTGCCTAAAAAAAGTGGTTTTGAAGTATTGGAGGATATTTCTTTAAATCCGAGTTTGCGTAATAAGCCAGTAATTATTTTATCCAATTTAGGGCAAACCGTTGATGTTCAAAGAGGTAAGCAATTGGGTGCGGTGGAATATTTTGTGAAGGCTAAAATTTCCATTGATGATTTAATTGCCAAAATTGAAGAATTTCTTCAAAAGAAATAAAAGGTCAGTTTATTTTTAAATAATCATATCAATGTCAGAAACTAATTCTTTAAATCAATCTTTTAAAAAAGGTTTTACCTTAATTGAACTATTAGTCGTCATTGCCATTTTGGCAGTTTTAATGAGTGTAGTTGTAATAGCGATTAATCCGGCTGAAATGCTAAAAAAATCACGCGATACAAGAAGGGTTTCGGATTTAGATAGTTTAAGAACCGCCTTGAATCTCTATTTAAGCGAGGATAGAGATTTCAATTGTACTACTACTTATGCTTATATTTCTGTTCCGTTGGCCAGTGCGACTACCTGCACTGCTCTTTATTGTGGGGGTACGGGGAAAACTTGTTATTGCGCTGCCAATACTTCATACCGCAATATTGGCACAACTGGTTGGGTCCCGATTGATTTTAATGTTTTGACAATGCGATCCGCTCTTTCTTCTTTGCCGGTTGATCCGACCAATAATACTTCGTCGGGTTTGTATTATCTTTTTGCTGTTTCATCCTCCAAAACCACTTATGAATTAAATGCTAAAATGGAATCAACGAATAATGCTTCTCTGATGAGTAATGATGGAGGCAGCACTTCTTCTTGGTATGAAATTGGCTCAGACTTGTTTATTCTAAATTAATTTTTTGTGGTATAATAAATTTTAAAGGTCACTATTTTTACAATTATTTTAAAAAATAAAAAGTCGTAAAATAAATCAAATAAAAAATAAATTCTATGAAAAAGGGTTTTACCTTAATTGAACTTCTGGTAGTTATTGCTATCTTAGCAGTCTTAATGAGTGTGGTGGTAGTGACTATTAATCCGGCAGAAATGCTTAAGAAGACCCGCGATACCAAACGCATATCTGATTTAGATGCTTTAAGAACCGCCTTAAATTTATACGTGACTGATGTGGGAAGCCTGCGGCCTTTTAGTGGTGGAGGTGATTTTGTTACGAGCGCATGTTATTCTCACCTCTCTGTGTCAACAAGCAGCTTATCATGTTCCACACTTACAGTGACCACTAGCCAAGCTATCAATGGTAATGGGTGGATTCCTCTTAATTTCGCTACTATTACCTCAGGCAGTCCTTTGTCTGCCTTGCCGGTTGATCCAACCTCTAAAGATGGTGATAATGGTGTAGGCCCGGGAGGATGGCACGCTTATGTGTTTAAAGGAAGTACTGCCAGCACTACTTTTAAGTTAATGGCTAATATGGAATCTACCTATTATAGTAAAGATGGTACGGGCGATGTGGAAAAGACTGATGGAGGGGCAAGTGATGAGGTTTATGAAATTGGTTCGGATGTTAGCGGTTTGTAGATTGCTATTGTTTAATATCATATTACTTGATTAGCAAATAGGTTATTATGCTATTATGAAAATAAAAGGTCGTTAAAATAAAAGTTGTCAATAAAGAAATAAACAAATAAATTCTATGAAAAAGGGTTTTACCTTAATTGAACTTCTGGTAGTTATTGCTATCTTAGCAGTCTTAATGAGTGTGGTGGTAGTGACTATTAATCCGGCAGAAATGCTTAAGAAGACCCGTGATACCAAACGTATTTCTGATTTAGATGCTTTAAGAACCGCTATAAATTTGTATGTTACAGATCAAAGTTCATTGCCTGATAGTACTTGTAGAGCGAGTCAAGTTGGTGCGCCAAATATAAGTAGTAATTGTACCTCGCCTATGCAAAGCACTGCTCAATCTCCGAGCAATAACTGGCTGGGCCTTGATTTTAGCACTATTTCTTCCGGCTCTCCTTTATCAACCATACCATTAGATCCAAAAAATACCACAACGACTGCGGCAACTACTAGTTACGTTTACTATTTTAAACCCAGTAGCACTTCAACTACCTTCACGTTACTTTGCAACATGGAAT